>CACYDE010000130.1 GCA_902773045.1 uncultured Ruminococcus sp.
ATACTGGCGTATGTCGAGGACGACAACGCAGCTATGCGCTTACCGGGACGTCGAACTTGTCTGGATATTTGTTTGGTTTGCTATAATTGATCGTAATTCAGGGCACTTGATAAAGGCGTATTTCTCTATTCTTTTTACCGTGGATGGGATCGTGACCCCCTTTAGTTTGGGATAAAAGGCAAATGCCCTTTCACCGATTACAGTAACTCCCTCAGGAATAACAACATCAGTTGGCTCTCGACCTTTAAAGTGTTCCAAAACAGAGCCCTTCATCACAGCATTTTCCTTAAAATATGTATTCTCATCGGTTTTGGAATTTTGTAACTCTGATTCTGTTAATACTTTTTCACCCGTGTATGTTTTCACTACATTAATAAGCCGCTTTATTTTCTCATCGTTCTCATCAATCTTTCTTATAGCTACTGCCTGACTTGTACTGAGCATAAACTCAAAATCATCATTCATCGAAACATCATCGAGTAGCACAGTAAAAATAGTTTTTCCTGTACTTATGGCACGCTCTGTTTCTTTTAACACCCACGGTGAACCTTGCGCACTTTTAGAGAGCAAAAGTACAAAACAAGCAGCGTCTTTGATTGCACGATTAATCGTAGATGTGTATGTTGCTCCAAACGGTATATCTCCCGGCGCCATCCAGGTTTTGATTCCGTTTTTATTAAAAAGCGTTCTAAAAGAATCTGCCATCAGCTGATTTTTTGAACTGTAACTTATAAATGTATATCCCATTTTGTTTCACCACAAATAGTTATTGATTTTGTCTCTAAACTCACTTGTTTTAATTATTTCATACCCATCCCGTAATTCAATAGGAAGTTCCGATTTTCGAGGCAATAAATCATCTGAAAGAATCATTATCAAATTACCATTTCTGTACTTATCACGCTTATCGCTGTGAAAATGATGCCATTCATCATATACCCAACCATCTTTAATGTAATCCGTGGACGATGCGACAAGAATTAGATGCTTTGACTTTGCCAAAGCTCCCATTATTCTTTTGTCATAACTGCTGTCTCTAAGTTCCCCTAATGAGTGATGATCACAAAAGACCTCAAACCCACAGTTTCTAAGATAATCATATACTTTATCAGCCAGTATATCATCTGCACTTTTGTGGGAAATAAAAACATCATAGGTTCCTGTATCGGGCAAGGCTTGTCCCAAGTATACTTTTAAACTTTGCAAAGTCTTCTTACCGCTTTCAGTTTCATAAACATGATCGATGTGCATCGATTTTAACTCCAAAACACGATCTACACATTTTTCAGCAATTGCACCGCCAAGAGCAACGCTTTTACAATAATCAATTATTCTATTATATGCCGATATCAATGATTCGCGATAGCCTTGAGCCATTCCTTTTTCAAACAGTGCTTCAAAAAGTTCAACGCTTGCATTGCTATATGCTGCTATCTTATTCGCCAACGTAATATCGACAATTTCTTCGCTATCATCATTTTGTCTGCATTTTTCTAACCCATACAGTACATTAAAAGTTTCAAAAAACTTCTGCCGATTTACTGAGGAAACATTTAGATATTTATAAAATATCTCAAACATTTCGTCTGTAGGTGTATTCGAAACATTACAATAGTTCACAATACATTTTGCTACATTATCGTAGAAACCGACATCTAAATCATCAGTAATGGCAGACAGCAAAGCTTTAATAATTATTCTGCTATGTTCAAGGTCTTGAATTTGTATTGATAGATCCAAGTAGTTAATTTGCGCTTTAACCTTTTCAACTGTTCCGCTCCTATGCCATTTACTTAGATGATTATATAGTGTGTTTACAAAAGAGCCCTGCAGCTCCCATGCCCTATCATACAGACTGGTTTTAACACATGTATCAATTTCTTCGGAAAGTTTCTTTAATGTGGCTTCTCCTGAAAACATATCAACATACCAATCTTCAATGAACTGAACACTTCCTCGATAGTGTTCAGATGACACATTATATGCGTTATAATTTTTCAACAAAATTGGTAGCTCAGTTCCGTCCAAAGTAATCGGGTGTATAATCAAGGCAGAGTTCTTAGCAGCTTGAACCGCAATTTGTAGTTCTTTCTCAAAAAAGGCATTCTTGAATGAGTTAGAGCTGATTATCGGTAAAAATACACTGCACCTACAAATTACAGAATTTATGGATTCACAAATATTAACACCTGTGTTTAAATCACTGTAAGAACTAAAAACATTTATTCCGTGAGAAACTAATGCGTCCACCATATCATTGATAAATTCGGCGTGCTCATGATTTGGTGAGTGTACCAAATCAGCTTTACTGACGGAAATAAATATGTCATACCTTTTATTGCCACCAACCACTTCATCGCTATCTTCCTGCTTTTTTTCACTAACAATTGCATCAAGCTGTTGATAGATCATTTGGTAGTTGAATACAGAACCCTCGCCTCCATAAATTATGACAGAGTCAAACAAATCTACATTTTTAGAGTAACATTCTTTTATGGATAATCCTATTGCCATTCGGCTTCCATATTCGGTTGCACTCATTCTTGGCAGATTAACATAAAGTCCTTCTAACGCAACTGCGTCCACATAACAATAAATAATATAAACCTTTTCCTTGTATACTTCTTTTATTTTTCTGAGTATACTAACGTCAGGGGTTGCACAGGACAACAATTTATTTTTGTTGTCATACAATGCATCAGATATATGGTTCCAACTGAATCCGACTTGAATATTCGCAATATTGTATCTAAAAAGAGAATCTGTCTTTGCATAGAAATCCTCTTTTGACAAATACATTCTTTGACCAAATCTAGATTCGTGCAAAGGCTTTCCATCTTCGATATAGCTGTACTTATCAACCAACTCATACCCCTTACTTTGAAGATAGTCTCTGCAGTTTTTTCCAAGTGCTGCGCTCGCACCGTATAATATCAACAACATAATTACTTCACCTTTTGTTTGGGATTACCAAAACCTCGGATTGTTTTTTAAGATGGGGTTAATTTCTCATCTCTTTCTATTAACTGGGATATCCATGTGTTTTTTAATTGTAAAGAGCCTCTGCTAATAGTCCTCAATAAAATAGTACATGTTGCTCATTTTTTGGTATATAGTTTTTATTCCATTTAATCCAGTATCCAAATCCAGCAGACATTCTTTATATTTCATCAAATTTTCTATTTCATCATCATAAAGCGATTCGTAGTTGTGTTCAAAGTCTTTCAATTTTTGAATCAATTCTTTAATATGGTCAAAGTCTAAAACATATTTTTCAAGGTTTCTATCAAACAGAGATGCAGTAAAAATGCCATCATCCGCAAAAAAGAACTCAGAATAATCTTCCATTAAAACTTGCCAATCTTGCAATCTTGTATTTTCGTCCATATTAACCACTTTGACTCTCTTTCTGGATTCAATACCATAACTTCAACATAAGCTGTATAGCCTCCAAAGCAGTGTTTCACTCAAATTCCTTTTTCAATTTCAGGTAACTCATCATATAGAACAAGACAAGGAGATTCTTTATCTCTCATGTAACCATAAGTGTAGCCTGCAGTAATTCTACCAATCACCTATACATTATTCACATATTATCCGTAATGGAATACCATTTCTCTGGATAGAGAGATATCACTCGTATCAATAGAGCTTTAAATCGCAACTCATAATTTCGTTTCTTTCAAAATTAGTTATTATCTATTACGCTTCTCAATACATTTCCTATATCAGCTATATCATATTTCCTAAATAAAGTACGAATACCGACTCTGTTACCCATTTCAATTTTTCTTGCGTTTTCTTCCAAATATTTTGGGATTTCAAGAGTATCCGCAACAATCACCGGAAAAGAATTAAGTCCGTAATCCTCGTTCAAGCGAAGTAATTTGTTATAGAATTCCTGGTCAAGCACAATCTGAGCCTTACATTCTATTATCAGCACCTTATTTCCCTGCGTTGCGATAATATCTATCTCATTTTCAGCTTCATTGTTTCCCCAGTGGATCTCTACAGAATTTGCGACATCATCAAATAGTCCGGATTCAAGAAGTTTATAATAAACAAACAACTCGAGTATTCTTCCTTCTTGAGTCATTACAGCTTTGACTTGGTGAGTGCTGTAAGAAAATGATATACCGTCTTTCTCGTTTCCGGAAAGATTTCTTATATATTCTTGATCCCGGATCTTTTCGAGCAATGTCTTGATGTCTGAAAACTTAATATCCGAAAAGCCCACTTTTTTTTGATTGAGTACCTCTCTGATGGTGTCTGCACTTATAACTCCAGTATTAAGAGAATTGTAATAAAAATAGGGCTTTCCTTTAATAATTCGAATGTTTACGCTATTCGGATCACATAGCTTATAGCCTTCGCAGAGCAGATCGTATATTACCTTGTGAAATTCTGAAGGCGCATTGATAGACACCCTGTAAGCATTGTTTGAATACACTTCTGTTCTGCAAGAAATTGTATCATCAATTCTCTTGATCTGCTTGCAGAGCTTCTTAATTGAATCAAGGTAAACTTTCTCAATTAAATATGGTCTCCTTATTTTTTCTTCCTTAAGATTCCTGATTTCGAACTGGTTACCTTCGTCTTGCTTTTTCAAGAGAGCGCACAAAGCTTTCCATTTCCTTTCCGACATATTCTCTCTTTTGTTCGATTTGTAATGCTCCCAGAATTTCATATAATCCTTCTGCATATCGGGGATACCATATTCGTCGATAGAACTCTTGAGTTCAAATATATCACTGATCTTTATGTACGGATCAAAACAAATGTATCTGATTTCATTACAGTTGGTAGTATCAAATGTGTTAGTGTTACGATCGTACTTGTAGTGAGAATCGGAACAATATTCATATCTTTCGATAAGGGAAGAAGACCTGGTGCGAGTAAATTCAAAGATACGAAGATGTCTCTTCTTGGAATACTCTGCAAATTCCGCTTCATTTTTTACAATCTCAACCGAATTGATTCGATTCGAAACACCGATGATTGTCTTTGTGTCCTGTTCAGATAATATACAACTCGTCAAAAGACAAATATTGATTTGAGACCTTAAGTAGTGCGAGTCCATGCTTTTTATCGCATAATCAAGCATCTTTATTAGGATATCAAAGTCACTTCTCTCAAATTCACAGATATATGTAATTCTGGAAGGGTTGATAACCAAAGATGATTCAACGATTCTAAATGCCGCCGTGTTTAGTGATGATCCGATATTCACCAAGTCAAATGGTATCCCTATATGTAGATTGGACTTATATGTGAGAATAAAAGGAATTCTTTCGATCAAATCAACATCATATTGCTTATAGTCGATAAATTTTTGACTTTCAACTATTGGACTGCAAGATTCTGCCAACGCATTTAATCTTTTACTGACTATTTTTGCCTGATTCACCGGCAGAGTTTTTAATTCCTTGAGCAACGCCGAGTAATAGTGCTCATACAATGCGACTTTGCCATTAACCCCCGCACTAATCTCCTGAAAACAAATATAGTACTTTTTAAACGCTCTTTTCGCTGTAGCACTGCCTTCAAGCATTCTGTCTATGATATCGATATCGGATTGTAGCAGAAGGTTTTCACACCTTATTTGGTCAGCGCGCGTCATATATGCGCGGTGTAAGTCAACAGAAACCTTGTCCAGATCGTCCAGCCTTTTCAAATTAGCTTTTTTGTCATCCCATTTTGCGTGTTTATTTGTTGTCCATTCACTGCTATTTAATTCCTGATATCCCGAGCCCCTTACCAAACACGGGTGGTATCCTTTGGCTTTAGATTCAATCCCATTGACATAGTTTTCAAGTGATGTGACCTTTTGAAATCCTCTACAGATCATATTTACATTCCAACGCTTGTGCTCGTTGGCAACCATATCTTCCAGCATCTTTTTACTATTAGATGTATTGGAATTAATCAGACTGTAAAAACGCTCCGGTGCAGCAGGATCGAGAAAATCGATACCTACACTTGCGAGCTTGTATTTTAGGGATATGACATAGCTTAAGCAGCCAACATAACTATAGTTTGATAAAAACTGTCTCTGAAGCTTTCTGAAATCAAGGAGCTTTGAATTATTCCAAACCAGATGACAGTTAAACGCCATAGATCTCAGAGTTTTGTAATCTTTATGTTTTTCGATAGAATCAGTTCTGCAAACACAGTTAATACGATCCTCTTTAATGCTAGTTTCGGTAACACAGTTTATAACAAATTTGGCATCCAACAGATCTCTGCAATCAATACAGAGATCCGCAATGATGCGATTAAGATCATCATTATCTGTATCTATAAATAAATAAGCGTACTTGTTTTTCTCATCCTCTGATAATATTTCCAAAATATCAGATTCAAGTTCATCGAATGACATGCTGACAAATAACAGCTTACCATAATCGTCATTCGACAATTTGTCATCAACGCTAAAGAAATCTGTAAACACTGGTCTACTATTTAAATAATCATTCTTGGCATCGTTTTTTCCCGAAATAACCGTAATATGCAATTTATACCCGCTGACCTGCGCCATCTCAAAGGCGAGATCAATAAATTTTTCTGAAATATCAGAATATCCGATAACGAGAATATTGACCTGCTCTCTGTTTATATAGTTATACAAAGGAAAGCAATACAACAAATTCTGAATCATGCCTGTACAATCATTTATATTGCTCATTTTTGACAGTCTCCTTAAAAAATACAAGCATCCATGTTCATTGTAAGATTGATATCAAACAGCTTGTTATATAAAATTACCACAATATCACTCTGATGATCAAATTTTATGTGCTTATGGTATTTTAATTTTACTCTATGCACTTTGCTTTTGTCAAGCCATTTTCTCACATCTTTATATTTCTGCGAATAGTAAAAGTCAGAATATCCTCTCGGATACATTAATGAGAACAATAGTGGTCATCCCCGTCGAGTAAAAAAACATGTATCCTGATAGCAGAAAAACTTACCTTTGGGCTTTCGCTCACCGAAAAAACGATTGAAAAAAGACATATTTCGTGTTATAATCAAGACAGATTACATCCGCTTCTGATCGTATTTTTGTAATATTTGTTGTAAGGAGATGATCTGTTATGGGGAATCACATTTTCATCAGCTATCGTTGGGGAGATCGTGAAAGCGACGACAATTTCCGAGAGCTTGTAACCGAGATCGAACAGACATCGGGACTTACAGCGTTCTGGGACACCAGAGAGCTTCGCAGCGGTAATTTCGTAAATGCATTGCAGGAAAATGTTATTTTCGCCGATATATTTATGCCTATCGTGACCGAAAACTACATTAAGTTCGGCAAAGAGGGCGGCAGAGACGAGGACAAGGACTATTGTCTATTCGAATACGCTTCCGCTGTTGTAGCCGGCAAGAAAATCGTTCCAATCTTTTGCGGCGTTGAAGGCAATACAAAAACTGAATCATACGATACAGCCAAAGCTGCGGCGCAAAAGGTGCTGGATCTTGATTATTCCGACGAGGACATCAAGCTTCTGAAAGAGTATCTGATTTTACAGAATGGAGTATCGCTCGGCATGCTTAATGCGGAAGAGATCCAAAATAATAACAGCAGGCTATGTTCCTTGATTTTTGACACCTTTTGTAGTAACGAAAGCGACATCATCTTTTACAAAAAGCATCTGGAAAACCTGTCAGCAACGCTTAATCCCATCCGTATTTACGGCGATTTTGACGACAACGGGCTTACGCTCGGAAATTCTTACATACCACTTTCGTTCCTCCGTCATCTGACAAAATCGGAACGGAGAGAAAAAGAAAGCATGAAAGAAAGCACCGCACCGACCGATTCTTCAGAAAACGATTTGACAACAGCTCTCGAAAAGGAAAGGCTTGCCGTCGTCGTCGGAGACGCGGGTCAGGGCAAGTCATCATTTGTTCGTCACCTTTCGATCCGATTGGCAAAAAATGCAGAACAATTCGGACTGTCGCGCGAACTGTTTTTTCCTATGTATTTTGAATGCAAAAGCATTGACAGAGACTCTATGTCGTCACACGATGAATTCCTGAATAAGCTTGCCAAAGAAGCAGGATTCAACAAACCGGCGCTTGATGCCGTGATGCGTTTCGGCAAACCTCTTTTTATCTTCGACGCGATGGACGAGATCTCGCCCGGACAGATGGACGCTTTGATAGAAGGGATATACAAGTATATTTTTCTCAAAAACGAAAAAGCACACATTCTGTTCACTTCGCGCCCCGGGCAAAAACTTGTCGCTGGCAACAATGACATGACACTGAACAACGGCGATGCAATCGTCCGTAAATACTCCGTAAAAGAGTTTGACGAAATGCAGAGAGAAAGTTATATCTGTGCGCTTGCAGTCGCAAAGAAAACCGCACCGGAGGAAAAAGACGCATTTGTACAGGCAATAAACAAAAAGGAAACGGAGATCGCTGATTACCGCTCAATTTCCCGCAGTCCCTTCATGCTCTTTGCGATATTCAGTACATATGTAAAAGGGCAAGAGCTGCCCGACAACCGTTTTGACGCTATCTGTCGAATCATTGACGATATCATACGGCGAGATCTTGAAAGAATCGGCTATGATATGTTTGATTCCAAAAACATAAAAGAGATACTCGGCGCCGTTTCATACACATTCAATCGCCAGCGTGACGAGGGTATAACTCCTCACTTAAAATCGAACACCCCGTTAAATTGCGCAAAGAAAATATATAAGCTTGACGACAGCGATTTATACGATCGAAAACTTATCAACAAATATAGAGAATTCTTCAGCCATAACGATTTTCTTGACGAAAACGGCTTCCGCCACGAGTTCCTTGCCGCCACATATGCGGCGTATTACCTGTTTTTTCTTATAAAAAGGGAGGTCAGAAAGGGCAACTCTCCGATTAAGGTCAGTGAAATCTCCTCACTCAAAAAGAATACGGACTACTGGAAAAGCGTTTTGGAAGCTCTGCTTTGCCTTCTCGACCGTGAAAGCGAAGACAGCAAGACATATATCGAACCGCTGCTCGAAGAAATGCAAAAGGAAGAAACACCGGATTACGATCTGCTTTGCAGTACGGTCTCA
Organism: uncultured Ruminococcus sp.; assembly: GCA_902773045.1. Taxonomy (GTDB): domain Bacteria; phylum Bacillota; class Clostridia; order Oscillospirales; family Acutalibacteraceae; genus RUG592. The sequence continues at coordinate 9,075 of CACYDE010000130.1, forward strand.
CAGTTCACAAATCATCAGTCGCGAGCCGCCGGAATGCTTTTATCGGGGATGCTCGACAGGGGCTGCATCGGCATTTTGACTGAAAAAAAAATAAACGGAAAGTTTACCTACCAAAATGGTGCAAACCCCTACGAGGAGCTGTTCTACTACACTGCGGTCTATCCATATCTGCAACAATATCTTCCGAACCTTACAGCAGAAGAGAGACAGGGCGAGGAGCATTATCTTTGCAACGAACTGATAAAAGAGATTTGTGCGCTGTTTTCGGACAAACCGGAGGAGGAGCTTCACAATGTGTACAGCGGCAGAAACGACGGCGGGCACGCGGAGATAAATACACGGATGGAGGATGCGGCTTACAGATTCGGAGAGGATATCAAAGGTTATGTAGTGGTCAGCAATAAAAAAGGTCTAACAACGCCCCATTTTGTTACCTGCGATAAATTGACAAATATTTCCGTATTACAAGATACGATCCATTTTGATACATCTTTTTGGGGATGCGATAGCTTGATCGACATATTTGTTGATCGAAACAATGCGTTCTATTCTTCCGCTGACGGTGTTTTGTTCAATAAGGACATATCAAAGCTAATCTGTTATCCGCCAGGTAAAAACGGTGCATATACTATCCCCAATAGCGTAACCGAAATTGGGAAGGACGCATTTTATGGATGCACGGGTTTGACAAGCATAACGATTCCCGATAGCGTAGCGGAAATCGCTTTGCGGACATTTAAAAACTGCACAGGGCTGACGATCATAACCATTCCCTACAGTGTAACTGAAATTGGTCCTTGTGCATTTATGTGCTGTACAAGCTTGAACAACATTAATGTTGCAATAAATAATACCGTTTATTCCTCGGAGGATGGTGTTTTGTTTAATAAAGATAAAACTACACTTATCCAATGTCCCGGTGGTAAAGCAGGTACATATACAATTCCCAGAAGCGTAACACAAATATACGCATATGCATTTTCTGACTGTACAGATTTGACACACATAGCCATCCCCAACAGTGTTACAAAAATCGGTGTATGGGCATTTTCACGCTGTACAAGTTTGACAAGCATAACGATCCCCGACAGCGTGACAGAGATTGGGTCTTGGACATTTCAAAACTGCACAAATCTTACATACATAACTATCCCTGATAACTTAACGAAAATAGGAGATTCTGCTTTCAGCGAATGTATGTGCCTGAACAGAATAAATGTTGGTATAAATAATATCGCTTATTCATCGGATAATGGTGTTTTGTTCAATAAAGATAAAACCGTACTGGTCAAATATCCTAATGCGAAAACCGGTTCATATATGATCCCAGGCAGCGTGAAAAGCATTTGTGATTTTGCCTTTTCCCAATGTATAGTTTTGGAAAGCGTTATCATTCCCGGCAGCGTTACAACGATCGGTCTGGGTTCATTTGTAGGCTGCACAAGTCTGACAAGCATAACCATTACCGACACCGTGACAGAAATAGGTTACTTTGCTTTTGAAGGTTGCCCTAACCTAACCATACACGCCCCTAAAGGAAGCTTTGCCGAAGCTTACGCAAAGGAAAACGAGATACCCTTTGTTGAGATTTAATGCAAAAAATGTGTTTCGTCGATTTGCGGGCTATTTTCAGTTGAGATTCATTCGGAATGATCTGCTTTTGAATATAGACCGTTGATTCTTTTTGAATTATTCTTCGCTTAGTCTATAGCTTTTAAATCTAATAACTTTTTTCTACTGTCCGTTATCACTATATATCATAAAAAATGAAAAAACAAGCAACTCCCAGAAGCAACCGCCTCGGGGAGTCGCTCTTTCCTCAATACTCACTCGCCAGTAGCATAGTCACATGATCCACATCATCAATAACAAACACTGTCTGCTTGCCCACAAACTCATACGGCAGATAATACTCAATATGCCCTTCCGGTACCTCCTGCTCATGAAGAATACGCAAAACGCTAACACCGTCTTTCGTAACACCCTCAAGCTTCATTACTTGCAGCCAATCAAGCTCCTCGACCTTCTCACGCATGACCTCGATGCTTTCAAACAACATCAGCTGAATATCAAGCGGTATCTCCGCTGCCACACCACGGGTGATGTACCTGTGTGAATCGAACTTATACACCATCGTCATCACTCCTTCAATAGTATTCGTTAATGCAAACACTGGCTTCCTCCACACACTGTTTCAGCAGATCGGTGTCGTACAGCATCGTCTCGATCTCATCGTCATCATAGCCCATTTCGTAAAGCAGCAGCAAGTCATCCTGCGACAGCCCGAACGATGAGCAGACGTCGAACAGATCCCCATATCCCATTTCATCAAAATAGTCATAGTAATCGTCCCAATACGAAAGCCGTCTGCCCATGCCGTAGGTGTACCCATAATACTTTTCGTCGGGCATAAAGCATCCGCGCTGCAACTTGCCCTTTGAGTCAATGCGAACGATCTCGCCCTCTTCAACCGACACTCCCTCAAATGTGTGCTTTTTGAGGAAACAGCGAGCTATCGCCTTCGCCATGATCTCCTTTGTCGATGCGTACACATACAGCCCTAACTCCTTGAAGTGCAGCAGGCACAACGGGTTATCTCCCTTCGAGATGTACAGCGTGTTATCGTCGGTCAGCAGCGTAAACACAAAGCTTCCGAAAACCTCCTCGGACATTTTCGCAATCGTCTCAAAATTCAGCTCGCCGTACTTTTCGAGCAGCTGTACGGCAACATAGCTGTCGGTTTCGATGCAGGTCTTCGACAAACCTTCGCTTTCTTTCAGGTTCTTATCGTTGTACAGCACGCCGTTGTGCGCAAACGCAAAATACCCGTCCTTAGTGCGACCTAAGAACGGGTGATTGTTGTAATTCTTCTTCGGGCTGCCCTGCGTGGTCATTCTGGTATGCCCTATCAGTATCTTCGTTTCCGCCGGGACGTAGAACCTTATCTTATGTGCCGGCTTAGCCTGCTTGTAAATCGTCATCTCGTCGTTCTTTACATACGCAATTCCCGATGCGTCTTTTCCTCTGACCTCAGACTCGATTGACAGCGCCTTCACAAGTTCTTTCAGCTGCCGTCTTCATCCTCGTAGCAGTCCGAGCAGTAGGGATCGTCGCCAGACCAGTATACGTCATCTGTATAGACGAGGCGCTCACAACGAGTACATACATAGTAATCTTCGTTACGGCAGGCCTCGCTTAAGCAGATGTTGTCATCACCGTAGTTGTGATTGTTGAAAAACCTTTCACCGCAATCCTCGCAGCGGAAAGTCTCATTGTAATAGCATTCTTCGCACAGAACTTTGTCCTCTGCCTCGTAAAAATCGTCGTCAAGTTCGCAGCCGCATACGCTGCAAGTAAGAATTTCACTCATAGTGATTTGCTCTTTTTTGCAAACAGAAAAGCCGTAGGCGAAAATGCCTGCGGCTGTGGTTAGTTGTTGTTTAGTTTTTAAAGTTCCGACGTCTTGTAAACGGAATAGCCTTCGTAATAGTAGCTGTGGTCGATGCCATTCATATATGTCTCACGGTCGTTTATTTTGTCCGTGAGCGCATTTTTGAGCAGGTGATTGATCTCAATGTCCTTTATCGGACTTCGTTCCATAGCTAGCAGATAATCGTCCTTATCGACACGGCTCCAGTCGATCACCTTGTCGAGAGATCTTTTCAACATCAGGTCGAGCCATATTCTCATGCTCCTGCCGTTGCCCTCACGGAATGGGTGTGCAATATTCATCTCGACATATTTTTCGACTATCTCGTCGAATGTACCCTGCGGCATTTTCTCGATGTTCTCTATCGCCGGTTTCAGGTACATCACGGGCGCAAAGCGGAAATTGCCCTTCGCAATATTCACATCACGAATAACACCCGCGAAGTCGTAAACCTCAGAAAACAGGTGGTAATGAATCTGCGAGAGTGCCTCAAATGTACCTGCTTCGAGCCCGTCGCTAAAGCCGTTTTCAAACATCTCGGCAGCCCTTTTCTTGCTGATTTTCTCCTCTGCTCTCGCCAATTCCGCTAAATCGTTGATGCCCAATTTATTCTGCAATGCCACGTTTAACACCTCTTTGCATCGTCTTATTTACAGTTATATCATACCATATAATCACCGAAAATACAATTAATCTTGAATCAAATTCTCAGCAGAAGATAATCATCTGATATTTTTCGTTACTCTGGCATGGCTATCACTCCTCCTTATTCTCTTTATTCTTGTCGGCGTCCTATTTGCCATCGGTACTCTCTACAATCTTGCCCAAGCTGTCGGCCAACTTACGAGGCTGGTCGTCGTACAGGTGGCTGTAGATATTCAACGTAGTCTGTATATTCTCATGCCCCAAACGATCAGCAACAAGCTGAGGTGAAGCCCCTAACCGTGAAATCAGAAGACTTGCGTGAGAATGGCGCAAATCGTGAATTCTGATTCGCTTTACGCCGCTTTTTTTCAGCCCGCGTCTGATCTCGTGCTCGTAAAAATGCTTTGTATAACTGAATATGCGGTCATCGTAATTGAGACCGTAAATCCCGGATATGTACTGCTGCATTTTGTCACAGTAAAACTTCGGCAGCGGGATTGTTCTGATGCTCTTTTTTGTTTTCGGAGATGTTATCACATCGCGTCCGTTTATTCTCTGATATGATTTATTGATGCGGAGAGTACGGTTTACGAAATCGAAGTCAGCCGGAGTCAAAGCAAGAAGCTCACCAAGCCGGATCCCCGTACAAAAGAGCGTATAAAAGCCGTAATAGCTCGCAGGCTTATCTGCCACCTCCCGAATAAAGAGTGTAAACTCTTCGGGAGTCCAGAATCGCATCTCCTCTGAAGGCTTAGTGGTACCGAGAGAACCTGCTTTTAATATCGGATTCTCGACTACCCCATGGAAGCGAATCTAATGTCAGCTTCCTCTGCCAACTGCTTAAATACGAGTTGGCTTCCCGGAACAATAAACTCAAAATGCTCATTGCCGTTACAAGTGTAATGATTCCAGCCCTCGCTATAAGTAATTACCTCTGCAGGGTAGTTATCACACTCCTGCTTCAAGCAGTTGAATACCGCCGTATAAATTTCATCCTTTTTGTTACGCTTAAAAGAGATTGGGTAGCCATTCTTCTTTAAACGCTTAACGATCATTTCCGGAGTAAGCTCATCCTTGATGATGGAAAACTAAACCCTGCCGTCAATGATAAAGCAATATGCTGTGAACATATCGTTATCAGCATAAGACTAAACTCTGTGCATACAAATATTCTTCGCTTCACAGATTGGTTTACCGACAATCGTCTTACCGGAAGCATTCTGATACTGCAAACAAAGCCTTCCCTCCCTTTCGGGATTCTTGACGACAACGATAACAGCATTCTCTTTCTTTAAT
>CACYDE010000131.1 GCA_902773045.1 uncultured Ruminococcus sp.
AGCTGCGTTGTCGTCCTCGACATACGCCCGAAGGAAGTGCCCTTGGGGTACGCCGGTATGCCTTCGTCCTCCGCCTTGCTCTGCACTCATCGGCATCGTTTCCTTTTGTCCGTCTATTTATTTGGATTGCTATAGAATTTAGTATTAAAAGAACATTTTCAAAGTATAAGGAATAATATGTTTATATACATTGTTTTCTGAACGGACGGAAATATTTGTTTTCTTCTTTTTACCAAATGGAACAAAAAATTTTTCGGGACAAAAATATATTGACACCCGATAGAGTGAGGTTCTGTGTGATTCATAAAACAATTGTAATCATGATAATTATATATTGATAATTTAGACGATTGCAAAATGAACGATATTTCAAACCGCGTGAGCAAATAATTTTTTATTTTCACAATCGGCTAATATATTGATAATTGCTTTGGGGGTAACAATGTGATTGACATAGATAGAGTTTGTATTATCGGTGGTGACAAAAGGCAGGTCTACCTGGGACTTTCAATGATAAAAGACGGAAAGAACGTTGTTTTTTACGGAATGGACAAATGCGGAATGATCGAAGAAGATTACTCGAGTCTTGAACAGGCAGTGAAAAAAAGCAGCTGCGTTATCCTGCCTATCCCGTTGAGCAAAGACGGAAAAAATCTTTTCGCACCACTGAGCGATATGCCTATCGCCCTTGACCATGAACTTTGCAGGGTCATAAAGGAAAAACCTATTTTCTGCACAAACAGCCGTCTTCTGAAAAAAAGCGGAAGTTACGAAGACGCGATGATCTTCGACTACCTCGACAGGGAAGAACTGGCGGTTCTCAATGCCGTTCCAACGGCGGAGGGCGCAGTTGAAATAGCGATGAAGAGCTGTCCCAAAACGATCTATTCAAGCAGCTGTCTCGTGGCGGGCTACGGTCGGATAGGAAAAGTCCTTTCAAGACTCCTTGCGGCATTGGGGGCTAATGTTACGGTCAGCGCAAGAAAGCTGAATGATTTGACGTGGATCCGTCTTAACGGTTATAATCCGATCCATACTGAGGATATCTCCGAAAGCGGACGTTACGATCTTATTTTTAATACGATCCCGTCGATGGTCTTTGATGAAGAAACACTTCGAAAAACCGCGAAAAAAGCAGTGGTCATAGACCTCGCTTCAGCGCCCGGCGGAGTTGATTTTGAAGCCTGCAAAAAACTTGATATCACAGCGATCCATGCATTGTCACTTCCGGGAAAGGTCGCTCCCGTCACTGCGGGTGAGATCATTAAAAATACCATTTACAACATAACAGAGGAGGAATCACCGTGAAAAAGGTGACGATCGGATTTGCAATGTGCGGTTCATACTGCACTTTCGGTAAAGCGCTCGAACAGCTGGAGTTCCTCGTTGAACAGGGATATGATATTGTTCCGATAATGTCCGAGAATGCTTACGGTATAGATACACGCTTCGGAAAATCCGCGGATATTGCAGAAAAAGTCGAGAAGCTTACGGGGAAGAAGATTATTCACACGATCAGAGAAGCCGAACCGATAGGGCCGAAGAAAATGTGCGATATAATTGTGATCGCACCGTGTACGGGAAATACCCTGGCGAAAATGACCGGAGGTATCACCGACACATCGGTCACAATGGCTGCAAAATCTCATCTGAGAATATTAAGACCTGTTCTGATCGCGCTCGCAACGAATGACGCACTCGGTGCGACCGCAAAGAATATAGGGTTTATGCTGAACAGAAAGAATATCTACTTCGTTCCGCTGGGTCAGGACGACTTTGAGAAAAAGCCGAATTCGCTTGTTGCGGACTTTTCTTTGCTTCCGAAAGCGATCGAGCTTGCGCTTGAACATAAACAGCTCCAGCCTGTTTTTATATGATTTTATTTCCCTCGGGTCATTCTCGGGGGAATATTTTTTAAAACACCGGAATATAATTTACTGTGGATATTGTTAAGGGAAGTGAAGATATGAAAAGACGTTTAGAAAAACCGATCGCTGTTTTTTTTCTCCTGACGTTTTTAATTCTCGGAAGCTGTTTTTTTGCCTGCGCCGAGGAGAATTCAGACAGCAATGATGAGATCATCGACCGGCTGTATCATGACGCAGGTGCGGACGAGCTTATTTATCATATACCCGAGGGGTCGAGGAATTTTCTTGAAAAAATCAAATTCGACGATTTTCGCCCCGAAGGGTCGGACAAAATTACTCCCGACAGCTTTTTCGGAGGGATAATATATGTTATCAAGGAGAATATTACCGAACCGCTGAGAGTTCTTTTCTGCATCACAGGGATAGTTCTTCTCTCGGCAATGTTTGAAACCTTGAAAACAAGTTCGCTCAGCGGCAGTCTGAACAGTACGCTTTCGGTCGTTTCGGCTCTGTGTATGGCAGCGGTGATAATGCCGCCTATGCTTTCTTTGATAGAAACTCTTACGCAAACGATAGTCAATTCGAGTGATTTCATGATGATATATATTCCCGTTATTACTGTTCTCATCATGACCTCGGGTCAGCCTGTCAGCGGAACTATGTATTACGGAGTTATGATATACATAAGTAATGCGATTTTACAGATAGCTTCCAAAATTATAATTCCTCTGCTTAAATGTATAATATCAATGTCTGTGGTAACTTCCGTTTCCGAAAAGGTTTCTCTCGGCGGACCTGTGAATCTTTTCAAAAAAACAATAAAATGGATCCTGACGTTTTGTATGTCTCTTTTTGTCGCTTTTATGACGATGAAGTCAATAGTCAGCGTTTCGGAGGACAGCCTTTCAAACAAAGCCGTCAAGTTTGCGATCAGCAATTTTGTTCCGTTGGTCGGAGGAGCTTTGAGCGACGCTTATCAGACTGTTGTAAGCTGTGTTTCCGTTTTGAAGTCCGGAGTAGGAGTGGCGGCGATGTTTGCTGTTTTCGCGATATTTCTTCCGGCTGTTTTAAAATGTATGATGTGGCAGTTCGTGATCTCGGCAGGTGTTTCCGTGAGCGATATTTTCGGGATCGGAAAAGCGTCTTCTCTTTTGAGTTCTCTGGGAGCGGTCATCTCAACAATAAGCGCCATGCTTCTCTGCACTATGGTTATTTATATAATAAGCACAGCGATCATAATTATTGTGGGTGGTTAAATGGAAGGTCTTGATCTTTGGGTAATTCAGCTTTGTGTATGTGCTGCTGCGGTGGCTGCGGCGGAAAATCTTCTTCCCGAGGGAAATGTGAAGAAATCGGTATACTTCATTCTCGGGCTGATCGTTGTTACGTGTTTTATTTCTCCGTTGGAAAACGCGGAAACGATCAGCTTTGATTTCGGAAGCGATGATCTCGGTGTTTCCGAAAATACGGATTGGCTCAACAGAATGACCGAGGAGAAATTTTCCGAAAATATTAAAATTCTCGTTGAAGATTTCCTTGACGATTCGGAAATAAAAGCGGAAAATATTGAAATACATACGGATATTAATGATGAGAACAGCATATCTATTGATAGGGTGAGGATAACCCTGTCAAGGGATTACTCTGACCGGATCGACGAGATACAGGAAGATATAAAACGAAATCTTGGACTTGACGCGGATATCATTATAAAACCGGCTTAACCCGTTTGTCAGGGATATGTATTTGTATGAAATGCGGACAGTGAACGGAACAATAGAATAGAGTATAAAGCAGCAGGGCAGGGGACTTGAAAATGAAATTAGATCTTAAAAGTATTTTCGGCGGAATATCTGCGGAAAAAAAGAAAAATATAATACTTGTTCTGGGAATTGCAGGGATATTCCTCATTTTTATTTCAAATTTTATCCCGCCCGGCAAAGAGGAAACCGAAGAAGTGAATCTTCCTCCAGGCGAACCTCTGACAGTTGATAACTATCGAAAACAGCTTGAAGAGGAGCTTGCCGGAATAGTTTCGTCGATCGACGGCGCGGGCAGCGTTAAAATACTTATAACGATGGACAGCACGACTGAAGACGTTTTTGCTCTTGAAAAGAATATAGATCAAAAATCACAAAATACGGGCGGCGGAGAGTCATTCGACAGCGAAAGCGAATATAAGGAAGAGAATGAGTATGTTATCATAAAAAACAAAGACGGGAGCGAACAGACTGTTCTTCGAAAGCAGGTAATGCCTACAATACGAGGAGTGCTGGTGGTTTGCGACGGAGGAGGGAACAGCGTTACGAGAGAAAAAATAACCAAAGCGGTCGCGTCTGTCCTTAACATTTCAAGCGGTAAGGTCTATGTGACAAATTAAGGCAACACCGCACAAAGTACGCCTAACGGCTCAGCACCAAATCTGCTTGCATCTTTGGCACTGCCTCTGTGCGGTATTGCCTTAAAAAGCATAAATGGCTATTGTTTACAGCAATTCAAAGGAGGTGATGCAGCCTTGCGTGCGTCTGTCCTGCGGCAGATAGAAATTGCAAAAAGCATGACCTTTACAAAGCGCGTTGATAAGTTTTTTTAAAATATATAAAATCATGGAGGCAAGTTATGAAATTCGGAAAAAGAGAATTGATAATGTCAGCTTTGGTTGTGTCCCTTGGGGCAGCGGTCTACTTGAATTGGCAGTTCGGAGCGAATCCCGACAGATTGAGTGTTGAAAAATCCGATGAAGATCTCGGTGTGGCGCATTACGTAAACGCCGGGATAGCAACACCCGATAAAGCCGAAAAACAGCAAAATTCTTCCCAAAAGACAGAATCTGTTGTTTCCGAGCTTTCCGAAGAGGAAGAATTTTTTTCGAAGGTCAGGCTTGAAAGAAAACAGACTCAGGACGAACTCATAGAGCTTGCACGAAGCGTCGTTGAGTCCACGGAAACAAGCGGCAAAGGGAAAGAAGAGGCGGTCAGACAGCTCAACGAGCTTTCCGACATAATTCAGCAGCAGTCAAATATCGAGAACCTTGTTATTGCAAAGGGCTTCGATGACTGCGTGGCATTCATTCAGAACGGAGAATGCAATGTTGTGGTCACGGGTCAGGAGCTGAAGTCAGACCTTTTGATTGCCATAAAGGATATCGTGATGGGTCAGACGGGATTTTCCTTTGACAAAATCAGGGTGACCATGTTCTGATCGGAGCATAGTCACGATCTTTCAAAAAACTGGCGGTTATTACATTGTTCGGCTGAAATTTGTTTCAAAAATATGAATAATTCTTTTGTTGCAAATGTAGTCTATTTATGATATAATAAAAAGGCAGTATGCTTATTTTTTATAAAAAACGACAGTTTTTTGAAAGGATGATAATTGTGGACGAATATGACAACAGCGTATTTTATCAGCCTGTTCAAAAGGGAGTTGCTTTGACCGTTGGGTATCTTATAGGAACCAGAATGGATTTTCTGGTGGAAAATAATCCCGGCTACAAAGACCTTTTTGAAAGGTTGTCGCAGGATAAAGAGGCGGTAATATTAAGAAGCTTGTGCAATATCCGCACCAACCTGATGCTTAATTATACAAATACCGAAAGAAATATTGTTTTTAATCTTCAAAATCTTGACCGACAGGAAATCTATAAGGAGGACGTAAGGACTCTTGCCAAAAACGATATAAACATTATTAAAGTAAATTATAAGGTCAACAGATATCTTGTCGATATAAACTCACTTATTTCACAGCATATCTTAAATGTCAAAGACCTGTTCCCCGAGTGGGTCAAATGGGATTACATCAAAAGTCTTTTTTTGATGCCGAAGGGTCAGAGTGAAGAAGCGATCAAAGCCGAATCGAAGAAATTTATTCAATCCCGACTTCTGTACCCTTTTACAAGATATATAAACTGGCATCCGGTTGAAGAAGGAAATATTCTTCTGAATGACGAAAAATTTCTGAAAATACTCTACAGACAGTTTAAGGATGAATTTTCGGATATTTCCAAGGTCAAGGACGCCAGTGAATCGGTGAAAACAAATATATACGATTTTATTAAAAATAACAAATCAACCGTGATCGTTGTTGACTGCGAGAATTCCGATGCGTATAAGCTGGCTTCGGTTCTCAAACAGTTGGATCAGAACGAAATAGAACGTATTCATAAGATCATGCTCTATGACGACATTCACACTACGCGTGCATGGACTTTCCTGAACAAGATAACAAATATCCCGGTCGAACATATTCTTGTTGACAGGATCAAAGAGAATAAATCACTTGTTGACATGAAAATGTGTGCCGGAGTTTCGGCGTCATATTACAGAGATAATATTTCATCATTCATCTTGTGTTCGAGCGATTCGGATTTCTGGGGACTTATTTCATCACTTCCCGAGGCGAAGTTTCTTGTTATGATAGAGTATTCAAAATGCGGACCCGATATAAAGAACGCGCTGATCGAAAACGGAACTTATTATTGTTCTATTGATGATTTCTGTACGGGTAATATTAAAAACTTTAAAATGGCTATCCTTCATAACGAGCTTGAATCAAGAGTGAAGGATATTGTTGAGATAGATACAAAGGCTCTTCTCGACGATATCTTTACAACGCTGAGAATGGAGATTTCCGATGCGGAGAAACAGAATTTCTATAAAAAGTATATTCAAAGTATGGCGCTTCACATTGACCGTGACGGCATAATGAAAATAAAAATTCAGGATTGATCTTACGATCGCCGAAGAAAAGAGGACTGCGATTTTGCAGTCCTTATTTGTTGATTGTCAGAAAAAATATTCTTTTCAGATCGCATACGGTTTCATGAGCAAAAATTTCCGGTGATGGTATTTTTTAAGCGGCTGATGGTTGTTATAGATGATAAAATTTTAAGATTTGTTTAAAAGATCATAACAAATAAGACTTGATAAAAAATAAAATAGTGTTATAATATATCATGTATATGTGTAGGTATGTGAAAATCAAACTGTTGTGTTTGACGGATTTAACGGAAAAAGGTTCGTCTTTAAAAAGGAAAGGTGTTAAAATGAAAAAGAAAGTTTTGATAATCCTGTCTTCACTTCTTGTTCTTTCATGTTTTTCATCGTGCAAAGATAAAGAGGAAGTCAAGGACGAAAATGTTTCTATGATTAATTTTACGGATACAGGCGACAGTTCAAATACGGTCAGCAGTAAGAAAAACGATTCTGAACACGTTTCTTCCGATTCCGAGAATGTCGTGACCTCACGTGAAGCCGAAGATACGGATCAGGATCCTGATTCGGAGAAGAAACCGACCCGATCCGGAAAAGAGCAGTCTTCGGTGAGCTCTTCAGGAAAGAAAAATACGGTGAGTTCGGTCAGTTCTGTTTCCGATGAATCTGAAAATAACGGAGATTACCAGGACGAGGATGTGAACACCTCTCATTCCAACGATAATAACAAAGAGAGAGTGGAAAGCCGCTTTGAGGACGATCAGAGCGATTCCGAAGAAGTCGGAGTTTCCGAAACGGACTCCGAGAAAAGTGATTCCGAAACGGAAGATACCGATTCGGAAACGGAAAACACCGACAGCCAGACTCAGAGTGAGGAACCCGTTGAATACGGAGAATTCACGGAGGATGATATTTCCTTTGTCTTTAACGGATTCAGAATTACCCCCGGCGACGATCTTGAATCCGTAACGGAAATCCTCGGAACTCCCGAGAGAATTGATGACGAGGAAAACTCAAATTACAAAACTTATAATTACAACGGATTCTGGGTGAGATTCGCCCGCAAAGAGGATTCGGAAATATTCACGGTTGATGAGATTCAGATCTATTCGGACGAAATAGAAACGGAAAAAGGACTGAGAGTTTTCATGACCGTTGACGATGCGAGAAAGCTTTACGGAAAATGCAGTAACGCTGTAAATTCCGAATATCGTTTTTATATCGGCAATAAATATATGTATATCTATGCGCCAAACGGTATTGTTGCAAATATCGGATACGGTATTGATTACAGTGTTGCGGAAGACAATGATTAAAGGCGGTGTGAAAAATGCTTGACGCAGGAATAAAAGCTCCCTCTTTCAGCCTTCCCGATAAAGACGGAGTGATCCATACATTGGAGGAATATAAGGGTAAAAAGGTTGTTTTGTACTTTTACTCACGTGACAACACATCGGGCTGTACTAAGCAGGCCTGCGGTTTCGGAGAGCTTTATCCTCAATTTCTCGAAAAGAATGCGGTGGTTATAGGAATCAGCAAGGACAGCGCCGCGTCTCATCTGAAATTTTCGGAGAAATATTCGCTTCCATTCACTCTCCTTTCCGATACGGAACTTGAAGCAATAAAAGCATACGATGTCTGGCAGGAAAAAAAGATGTACGGAAAAGTAAGCATGGGCGTCGTTCGGACGACCTATCTGATAAATGAAGACGGAGAGATCGAAAAGGTTTTCAAAAAAGTGAAAGCTGCGGAGAATCCCGAACAAATGCTGAAGGCGCTGGATTAATATGAGAGTGATTATTTCTCCCGCGAAGAATATGAGAGTTGAAAATGACTTTTTCGGCGCCGAGAAGCTTCCTGTTTTCATTGAAAATGCAAAGGAAATATGCAGTGTTATCCGAAATTTGTCCTATGAAGAAACAAAGGCTCTTTGGAAATGTAACGATAAGATCGCTATGCTTAATTTCAAACGGTTTGCTGATATGGATCTTGAAAAGAATCTCTCTCCGGCAATAATGGCTTATGACGGCCTGCAATATATGAAAATGAAGCCGAGTGTGTTTTCTTTGGACGCACTCGATTTTATTGTTGATCGGGTTTGCATTTTGTCCGCTTTTTACGGTGTTTTGTTCCCTTTCGACGGAATTGTTCCTTATAGGCTTGAAATGGCGGCGGATCTTGCTGTTTCGGGGAAAAAGGATCTCTATGATTACTGGGGAGATAAGATCTATAACGCCGTAACAGACGAAAAAGACCGAACAATAGTCAATCTTGCGTCAAAAGAGTACTCCAAAGCTGTCGAAAAACACCTCAAACATGGCGACAGGTTCATTACATGCGGCTTTGGAACTGTAGAAAACGGGAAATTAAAGCAAAAAGCCGCGGTTGCTAAGATGGCAAGAGGCGAAATGGTCAGATTTATAGCCGAAAATCAAATAAATGACCCTGAAAAGCTGAAAAACTTTGACGAAATGGGATTTTCTTTTGATATTTCCCATTCTACCGATAGTTTCTACTGTTTTAGCGATAATTCCTGAAACAATTGGGAAGATGTATTTTTATTAGTCCAATACGGGCTTATCTGAGATTTTTTCTTGGATAAGCCCGTTTTTTTATTCTTTTCAGAAATATTTGTTAATATATCTATAAATTTATTGTTTTATTAACGAATAAATTTATAGTAAAATTAAATGATTTTAGCCTAATGACAAATAAAATGTATATTTATTTGCTTTATTGTACATAATGACGAAGATGATGTTTTATATTTCATAAGAATGCATTGTTGATCGGGTCTTGCCGACATCAAACCTGCTGACCGAGTTTATTACGAAAAATTTATGGTTTTGCACTTTTAATGTAACAACCGATTGAATCAAAAAAGCAGGATCAGATATTTCCGATCCTGCTTAATAGAATGTTATATTTTATTTTGCTTTGCTTTCACAGTAGATACAGCGGTATATCCTGTTTTCTCTGTCGGTAAGCTTAAAAATATGAGTCAGCTCCTGTTCGTCCTGAGAAATACAGCGTGGATTTTTGCATTTTATTACTCCTACTAATCTTTCCGGAAGCTGAGGCTTGAATTTGCTTACGATCTTTCCGTCCTTGATAGTGTTGACCGAAACGCCCGGGTCGAGATATCCCAAAACGTCAAAATCAATGTCAATGAGATTGTCGATCTTGATGATGTCCTTTTTTCCGTTTTTTGAACTTGGAGCATTTTTTATGATCGCGACGGAGCATGTGAGCTTGTCAAGATTTAAAAAACGATAGAGTGTCATGCTCATACCGGAGGTTATATGGTCGATGACGATACCGTTGTTAATAGAATCAATTACCATTTATTCCACCCCCAAAAGTTTAAGGATAAGAGCCATACGAATATACTTTCCGTTGAGAACCTGCTTAAAGTAGCATGCTCTCGGGTCCTTGTCGACAGCAACCGAGATCTCATTAACTCGCGGGAGCGGGTGCATTATACACAAATCGGATTTTGCCGTTTCAAGCTTGTCGGGAGTTAAAATATAACTGTCTTTAAGTCTGATGTAATCCTGTTCGTTGAAGAATCTTTCACGCTGAACTCTCGTCATGTAGAGAATATCAAGCTCGGGCATAGACTTCAGAAGATCGGTCGTCACCTCATAGGGAATTTCGTTTTTGATAAGAACATTATTCATCACGTAATCGGGAAGTCTGAGTTCATCGGGGGAGATGAGGACGAATTTTATTCCCGAATAACGTGACAGCGCATTGATGAGCGAATGAACTGTTCTTCCGAATTTAAGGTCGCCGCAAAGTCCGACAGTGAGATCGTTGAATCTTCCTTTTTCACGATATATCGTCAAGAGATCGGCGAGAGTCTGGGTGGGGTGGTTGTGACCTCCGTCACCCGCGTTGATGATCGGAATATCGGTCGCCATTGAAGCGACCATCGGCGCGCCTTCCTTTGGGTGGCGCATCGCGATAATATCCGCGTAGCATGAAACCGTTCTGACTGTGTCCGAAACGCTTTCGCCTTTTGCGGCTGAGGAGTTGTTTGCGGCTGAAAACCCGATAACGTTTCCTCCGAGTTCATACATAGCCGCTTCAAAGCTCAGACGCGTTCTTGTTGACGGCTCAAAGAAAAGAGTTGCAAGCTTTTTTCTTTTGCACTTTTCGGCGTAGTTGTCGGGGTTTGCGATTATATCGCATGCCACGGAGATGAGTTCTTCGATATCCTTCGTGGAAAGATCGAGAATGTCAATGACGCTGCTCATTATGCTTCACCTATCCAGCTTTCGTCGGAGGGATTGTTGCGGAATTTAATGAGCTTTTCCTTGTCTTCGGGTTTGATGTAACCTTGATCGGCTGCAACTTCTGCGATAACATCGAGATTTGTAAGGCTGATATTTTTTACGCCTGCTTCCTCAAGACGGTCGATACCCTTTTTCATTCCGTAGGTGAATATACTTGCGATTCCGAGAACCTCTGCTCCTGCGTCACGAAGCGCGTTGACAACTTCAATTACGCTGCCGCCCGTTGAGATCAGATCTTCGATAACAACGACCTTCTGACCTTTTTCAAGTTTTCCTTCGATCTGGTTTCCTCGTCCGTGATCTTTTGCGCCGGAACGAACGTAACCCATAGGAAGATTGAGGATAGTTGCGGTGATCGCCGCATGTGCTATCCCGGCGGTACTCGTTCCCATGAGAACTTCGCATTCGGGGTAATTTTCCTCAACAACTCTTGCGAGAGCGTTCTCAATGTCATCTCTTACGCGCGGTGCGGAGAGGGTGAGTCTGTTGTCGCAGTAGATAGGGCTTTTTATGCCGCTTGCCCAAGTGAACGGCTCCTGCGGTCTTAAAAATACCGCGTTTATAGACAATAGATCTTTAGCGATTAATTTTTCCATTTTAATCAATCTCCTTTTCAATTTCTTTATATAGCCGATCGTAAAAAAAACTCTTTTAATGCAGTTTGAGAAATTACTTGTTTTATAATTGTCTCTGCAATTTTACGATCGCCTATCTTTATAAAATATTATAACAGTTGTCAAAGCTTAGGTCAAGTATTTGGAAAGTTTTGAGTAAATTTAAGGAAATTCATTACAGGGATAGTGTCGAAGTATGGTGATTAAAGGAACGTCTCATACTAATATTCAATTAAAATCTTTTAAAGTGTTTTATTGAATTTTAGTATCAATGTTGTTAGTTTTTGAAATTGCTCAAATAAATAAAGGCGAGCCGGTCATAGGTTCGCCTTTTGTTTATGCGTATATCAGCGCTTGCTTATAAAAGATGTTACGGCTTCCAGCCATTCCTCCGGTTTATAGATCGCAAGCTCGGCATGTTTATATCCGTCGAAGCTTTTTACTGCCATATCCGGAAAATGTTTTTTCATCAGCCGAGCGGTCTTCACGGAATACACTTCATTTCCTTTGGTTCCGTGCAAAAACAAGATCCCGGTATTGTTTTTATTGACGCAGGGAACAAATTTGCTTGCACATACGGAGTGTATCATATTTTCAACGGTTTTATCGCTCATGGTATCTGCGATTTTTAAATAACTTGAAAGATATTTTTCCGGCAAAAAATCCTTTTTAAAGTTTTCAAGCGTCTTTTTATCCCTCTTTTTTGATTTGTGAATAATGCTCTTATATGCATTTGACATTACTTTCTCGGAAAGTAATGAATTTTTAATAAGAGGAGCGCCATCTAAAACAAGGAAGTCAATATCCAAATTACTTCTTTCAAAAATTTTAAATGCAATGACTCCTCCCATAGACAAACCGCATAGTGTAAAAACTTTTCCGTTAAGTTCTTTGATGACGTAAGATTCTATCTGTTCTGCTTCGTTTTCCACAGAAATATATTCGCTCGCGCTATCTTCTATATGCCCGTCCAGAGCAGGAACAACAACATAAAATTTTTCTTTTAAAACATCTATTTGTTTTTCCCAGATCTGCCACGGAGTCAGAACACCGTGGATAAGAATGACGGTTTTGTTGTTTTTGTTTCCAAACGTATGAAATTTCATTTTTGATCTCCTATGAACTTCGGTATATTAACCGATCGTGAAATAAAAAAATATTAATGCGGTGTTGCCTTAGTTTCATTTCCATCCGTCTTTTTCGACTTTACAGCTGCGAAAATAACTTTTTTACTGAAGGACAGAGGATTTGTGCTGTCTGCGGAGCACAAATCCTCTGCAATTTTACAATAATTCCATTCCGGTAGATGATTTAAAACGTAATGTCTTAAAGGATAAAGCTTACTCTATCAAAAATTTCTCCAGATTTGAAACTGTGTCTATTATATAGTCTGCTTTGTACTCTTTGAATTCGGCTTCGTTTCCGTAGCCGAAAAGAATCGCGATACATTCCAGTCCGACGTTATGAGCGCCGATGATATCATGCTTTCTGTCACCGACCATTACGGCTTCGTGAAGATCGGTGATCCCGGCTTCTTTAAGCGCGTATTTCAGAACGTCGGTTTTGGTATTTCGCTCGGCGTCAAGAGTGCTTCCTGCGGCTAAATCAAAATATTTTGAAATGCCGCAGTGCTCGAGTATTCTCTTAGCGTAAACCTCGGGTTTGGAGGTTGCGAGAATAACGGTTTTTCCGTTTTCTTTAAGAGTTTTCACAAGCTTTTCGATGCCATCAAAAATTTTTGTTTCGTATATGCCTGTGTCCGTATAGTATTCTCGGTAATATTGTATACCCTTTCCGATTGTTTCCTCGTCAAAGCCATAAAAATCCCTGAACGATTCAGAAAGAGGAGGCCCTATGAACTTCATCAGCGTGCTTTTGTCCTCTACAGGGTATCCGAGTTTTTCAAGAGCGTAAGCCACGGAATTTATTACACCCTCCGCAGAATCCGCAACGGTTCCGTCAAGGTCGAGTAATATGTATTTATAACTCATAATGCCTTAACCCACAAACTCGGCAATACAGCGCTTGTAGGCAGCAACAGGATCGTCAGCCTGAGTCACGGGTCGTCCGACTACGATATAATCCGAACCGATCTCCTTGGCTTTTTCCGGGGTTGTAACGCGGACCTGGTCGCCGATGTCGCCATCGGCAAATCTTACTCCGGGAGTAACGGTCACGAACTCGCTTCCGCAGACATCGTGAACCTTTCCGGCTTCAAGAGGAGAGCAGACAACACCGTCAAGACCGGCTTTTTTAGCGTTCATCGCATAGTGCATTACAACTTTGTCAATAGGCTCGCTTATCAGAAGATCTTCATTCATTCTTTCCTCGCTCGTTGAGGTGAGCTGGGTCACTGCGATGAGAATAGGACGGCTTCCGTCTTCGCGGGTCAGTCCTTTGATCGCAGCTTCCATCATGGGAACAGTTCCTGCCGCATGAAGATTACACATATCCACGTCAAGCGAAGAAAGAACTTTCATCGCTTTCATAACGGTATTCGGGATATCATGAAGCTTCAGATCAAGGAATATTTTGTGACCCATGGCTTTGATCTCGCGGACGATCTCGGGACCTTCCGCATAAAAAAGCTCCATTCCGATCTTAACGAAAGGCTTTTCGTCTTTAAACTGTGAAAGAAAATCTATAACCTCTTTTTTGCTGCTGAAATCGCATGCTATAATTACATCTCTGCCCATTAGTGACTTCCTCCTATAATTTCTTCTAAGCTGTTTATTCCGAACTTCGCCATCACTTCGGGAAGTTGTTCTATTATATTTTTGCTTGCAAACGGATCAATGAGATTTGCCGCACCGACCTGAACGGCGGAAGCGCCTGCAAGCATCATTTCTATGACGTCTCTCGCCGAACTGACTCCGCCCATTCCGATGATCGGAATTTTCACTGCATCAAAGACCTGATAAACCATTCTGAGAGCAACGGGGAATATCGCAGGTCCCGAAAAACCTCCCATCTTGTTGGCGATAACAGGCTTTCGTGTTTTTAAGTCTATTCTCATTCCCATTAATGTATTGATGAGGCTTATCCCGTCTGCGCCTGCCGCTTCACATGCTTTCGCTATTTCGGTGATATCGGTTACATTGGGACTGAGCTTGATGTAGACGGGCTTTTTTGTAACGGCTTTGACTGCTTTTGTAACTTCGAAAGCCGAATCGGGATTTGTTCCGAAGCTCATGCCTCCGTTGTGAACGTTCGGACAGCTGATGTTGACTTCAATGATCCCGACCTGCGGATGAGTATCTATTTTTTCGCAGGTGTAAGCATATTCTTCGATCGAGAATCCGCTGATATTTGCGATAACGGGTTTGCTGTAAACTTTGGCAAGTTTCGGAAGCTCTTCGCTGATGACTTTGTCTATTCCGGGGTTCTGAAGTCCGACTGAATTTATCATTCCGTCCGTACATTCGGCGATTCGGGGGGTGGGATTGCCGAAACGGGGTTCTTTCGTCGTTCCTTTGCAGGAGATCGACCCCAGGATATTTATATCGTAAAGATCGGCGAACTCATATCCGAAGCCGAACGTTCCGCTGGCAGGAATAATGGGATTGTCAAGAGTGAGACCGCTGAGCGTGACCTTTGTGTTTACCATATTATTTCCTCCTTTACGAGAACCGGACCGTCTTTACAGATCCTTTTGTTTCCGTATTTTGTCTTGCAGGTGCAGCCCATGCAAGCTCCGAAGCCGCAGCCCATTCTTTCCTCAAAGCTGAACTGACCGCTTGTTTTCGCTGAGCCGTAAACGGCTTTAAACATCGGAATAGGACCGCAGGTGTAAAAATACGTGTAATCTCCGACAAGAGGGAATGCGTCGGTTACGAAGCCATTTGTTCCGAAGCTTCCGTCAACTGTTGTCACGTAAGTTTTAACGCCTAATTTTTTGAATTCGTCGGCTGCAAAAACCTCATCTTCGGTGTTGAATCCGAGAATGACCGATGGAGACGCACCTTTTTCAATGAGTTTTTTGCAGAGGCTGTAAAGCGGAGGAACACCGACTCCGCCTCCGATGAGAAGGGGAAAGTCTCCGCTTTGTGATACGTCAAAGCCGTTGCCCAAGCCGACGAGCAGATCAAGCTTTTCATAAGCTTCTAACTTACTCATAAGCTCCGTACCCTGACCGACTACTGTGTAAATTATTGTAATTGTGCTTTCGTCGTAATCGCAGATCGAGATAGGTCTGCGAAGGTAATAGCCGTCAAGCTTGATGTTGACGAACTGACCGGGAGCGGTAATGCTGCTTGTGTCGCCGCTTAATATCATCTTGTAAACATTCTTGGCTATTTTTATGTTTGATAAAACAGAGTAGATACCTTGTTTCATAGTTACCTCCTTTTGTGCTTGTATTTATAACGTCATTCATTTTGAACTGTAGTTAACTCGCCGGGACGGGAACCGGTAACACCGGATGAAATAAGCACACCATCTTTTTGGGTTAGAAGACTTCACCGGCTGCATCGGCACAGTTCCCGATGTGTCCTCAAAAAACGATCCCGAGTGAACGGTGAATTTTAATCAGTGGTTCATTAGGATAATAAAGCATAATATATAGATATTCCAATCACGACCGGTTTTTTGTTCCGGTCGTGATTGGTGCTGTGTTTATTATTTACATATCTATAGTGGAAATACACAGAGTCGTTTCTTCCAGGACGTCGAGCAATGCTCTTACGGTGTCGAGCGCCGTAAAGATTGCGACATTGTTCTCAACAGCCCATCTTCTGATAAGATATCCGTCGTTGCTGTTTTCATGGTAGAGATCCTTTGTGTTTATGACATAGCTGATGTAACCCGAACGGAGTGAATCGAAGATCTCGTCGCTGTCGGAGGAAAGCTTCTGTCTTACTCTTGTTCTGATTCCGTGTTCCTTGAGGAACTTGGCTGTTCCTTCCGTTGCCTCGATGTTGAATCCGAGGTTATAGAAACGTCTGATAAGCGGCAGCGCTTCTTCCTTATCAACGTCGGCGATCGTTGCGAAAACCGTTCCGTAGTTGACCATTTTCGTTCCCGAAGATTGAAGCGCCTTGTAGAGCGCTCTGGTGAGAGTTCTGTCATATCCGATCGCCTCGCCTGTCGATTTCATCTCGGGGGAGAGATAAGCGTCAAGACCGCTGAGTTTCGAGAACGAGAATGCAGGAGCTTTGACGTACCAGCGTTCCTTCTCTTTCGGATAGACCTCGTTGATTCCCTGGTCTTTAAGTGATTTTCCGAGGATAGTAAGCGTTGCGATGTCGGCGAGCGAGTAGCCTGTAGCCTTTGAAAGGAAGGGAACGGTTCTTGAGGAACGGGGATTGACTTCAATGACGTAAACATCGTTGTTTCTGTCAACGATAAACTGGATATTGTAAAGTCCGACAATACCTATTCCGAGACCGAGCTTCACTGTGTAATCAATAATTACGTCTTTTACGTGCTGTGGGATCGTGAACGAGGGATAAACGCTGATACTGTCGCCCGAATGGATACCCGTTCTTTCGACGTGCTCCATAATTCCCGGGATAAAGACATCCTTGCCGTCGCAGACAGCGTCAACTTCACATTCCTTGCCGACGATATATTTGTCAACGAGAACGGGTTTGTCTTCGTCGACCTCAACGGCTGTCTTGAGGTAGTGACGGAGCATGTGTTCGTTCGCCACGATCTGCATTGCGCGTCCGCCGAGAACGTAGCTCGGGCGAACGAGAACGGGATAACCGATCTCAGCCGCCGCCTTGACTCCGTCCTCGATGTTTGTGACAGCCTGACCCTTCGGCTGAGGGATCTTGAGCTGTTCCATGATTTTTTCGAATGAGTCGCGGTTTTCGGCTCTTTCAATCGCGTCAAAGTCAGTTCCGATGATCTTGACTCCGCGTTTCATGAGGGGTTCGGCGAGGTTGATCGCGGTCTGACCGCCGAGTGAAGCGACAACTCCGATCGGATTTTCGAGGTGGATAATATTCATTACGTCCTCAACGGTCAAAGGCTCAAAGTAAAGCTTGTCGCTGGTTGTGTAATCGGTTGAAACCGTTTCGGGGTTGTTGTTGATGATGATAGCTTCGTAGCCGTTGTTTTTGATCGTCATTACAGCGTGAACGGTGGAGTAGTCGAACTCAACGCCCTGACCGATGCGGATAGGACCGGAGCCGAGAACTACGATCTTCTTTCTGTCGCTTACTATTGATTCGTTTTCCTGTTCGTAGGTCGAATAAAAATAGGGGATATATGACTCAAACTCGGAAGCGCAGGTGTCTATCATCTTATAGACCGGAAGCATATTGTTTGCAATACGGAGATCATAAACGTCATCTTCGGTCGTTTCCCACAGTTTTGCGATATACTTGTCCGAAAAGCCCATACGTTTAGCCTGATATAGCGTTTCGGTGTCGTTTTTGTGATCTCTGACAACTCTCTCAAAATCAACGATGTTTTTGATCTTTTCAAGGAAGAACATGTCTATCTTTGTGATCTCGAAGATCTCTCTGAGATCGATCCCGTTCCAGATCAGTTCGGCGATGGCGTAAATTCGGTCGTCCGTTCCCTTGCGGATATAGTCAAGGAGCTGATCGTTCGACATATCGTTGAATTTGGGCTTGTAAATATGATAAACATCGATCTCAAGCGAACGGACAGCTTTGAGAAGACTTTCCTCGAATGTTCTTCCGACGCTCATGACTTCACCGGTTGCTTTCATCTGAGTTCCGAGAACGTTTGAAGCGTCGGAGAATTTGTCGAACGGGAATCTCGGCATTTTTGTTACGACATAGTCGAGAGTGGGTTCGAAGCTCGCAGGGGTGTTTGCTATCCTTATTTCGTCAAGCGTCATACCGATAGCGATTTTTGCCGAAACTCTTGCGATCGGATAACCGCTGGCCTTTGAAGCAAGTGCGGAGGAACGCGAAACTCTCGGGTTTACTTCAATAAGATAATAATCAAATGAAACAGGGTCAAGCGCAAACTGAACATTGCAGCCGCCTTCGATCTTAAGCGCACGGATAATTTTCAATGCGCTGTCACGCAGCATGTGATACTCTTTGTTTGTAAGAGTCTGGCTGGGAGCAACAACGATGGAGTCTCCGGTGTGGATTCCGACGGGGTCGAGGTTCTCCATATTACATATTGTTATAGCCGTGTCGTTTGAATCACGGATAACTTCGTATTCGATCTCCTTGAATCCCTTCACGCTCTTCTCAACGAGAACCTGGTGAACGGGGGAGAGTTTGAGCGCATTTTTCATGATCTCAACAAGCTCTTCGTCGTTGTTTACGAAGCCGCCGCCCGTTCCGCCGAGTGTGAACGCAGGACGGAGAACGACCGGGTAGCCGATCTCGTGAGCGGCATTAAGACCTTCCTCGATGGAGTGAGTTATGATCGAGGGAAGAACCGGTTCACCGATCTCTTCACAGAGTTCCTTGAACAGCTCTCTGTCCTCGGCTCTTTCGATACTTTCCACGCTTGTTCCGAGAAGCTCGACCTGACATTCTTCAAGAACGCCTTTTCTCGCAAGCTTCATCGCAAGATTAAGACCTGTCTGACCGCCGATTCCGGGAACGATGGCGTCCGGACGCTCATAGCGGAGGATCTTCGCCATATATTCAAGTGTTAAGGGTTCCATATAAACCTTGTCTGCTATAACGGTGTCCGTCATGATCGTCGCAGGATTGGAGTTGCAGAGAACTACCTGATAGCCTTCCTCTCTGAGAGCAAGACACGCCTGTGTTCCTGCATAGTCGAATTCGGCTGCCTGTCCGATAACGATAGGGCCCGAACCGATCACGAGAACTCTCTTTAAGCTTTTATCCTTAGGCATTGTTTTTTAC
>CACYDE010000132.1 GCA_902773045.1 uncultured Ruminococcus sp.
GTGCGACACGCTCATCATCGGCGGCGGTATGTCCTACACATTCCTCAAGGCTCAGGGCTATGAGGTCGGCAAGTCTCTCGTTGACGATGAGAAGCTTGACTACTGTAAGGAAATGATCGCTAAGGCAGAGAAACTCGGAAAGAAGCTCCTTCTCCCTGTTGATACGGTCGTTGCAGCTGAGTTCCCGAATCCGATCGACGGTGAGATCGAGGTTCAGACTTTCGATTCCAACGCTATCCCTGCAGATGTAATGGGTCTTGATATCGGTGAGAAAACTCAGGCTCTTTTCGCTGAGGCTGCAAAGACAGCAAAGACGGTTGTTTGGAACGGACCTATGGGTGTTTTTGAGAACCCGACTCTTGCCAAGGGTACTATCGCTGTTGCTCAGGCTCTCGCCGAGACAGACGCAACAACGATCATCGGCGGCGGCGACAGTGCGGCTGCTGTTATCTCGCTCGGCTTTGCTGACAAGATGAGCCATATTTCCACAGGCGGCGGCGCTTCTCTTGAATATCTTGAGGGCAAGGTTCTCCCGGGTATTGCAGTTATCGCCGATAAGTAATATATAATAGTATATAAATTTTAACATCAAGGCGGAATTCAACCCTCCGCCTTGTGATGTTATTTGATGATATTTTATGATCCGATAATTATAATGTCTGTATAATGTTATCATGTTATTTTAATATCGGATCTATAAAAAATTGTGAATATAAGCATAAGAAAGGATTGGTTAAAGATGAACAAGAATCTTAGAAAAGCAGTTATCGCCGGTAACTGGAAAATGAACAAAACTCCGAGCGAGGCTAAAGCATTGCTCAATGAAATTGCTCCTCTCGTTAAAGACGCAGACTGTGAGGTAATCGCATGCGTTCCTTACGTAGATCTTGCGGTTGCCGTTGAAGCAACAAAGGGAACGAATATTAAGATCGGCGCCGAGAATGCTCATTGGGAAGAGAAGGGTGCTTTCACAGGCGAGATCTCAACAGGAATGCTTAAAGAAGTAGGCGTTGAATATGTTGTTCTCGGTCACAGTGAGAGAAGACAGTATTTCGGTGAGTCCGATGAAACTGTCAACAAGAGAACAAAAGCTGTTCTTGCCGCAGGTCTTAAGCCTATCGTCTGCGTTGGAGAGCTTCTTTGGGAGCGTGAGTGCAATATCACGGAAGAAGTTATCGCAAGACAGATCAAGCTTGATCTCTTCGACGTTTCCGCCGAAGACGTTAAGAAGACTGTGATCGCTTATGAGCCTGTTTGGGCTATCGGAACAGGAAAGACTGCGACAGCAGATCAGGCTGAAGAAGTTTGCGCATTTATCCGCGCAACTCTTGCTAAGCTTTACGGTCAGGAAGTTGCCGACGCTGTTACTATCCAGTACGGCGGTTCAATGAACGACGGCAATGCAGCCGAGCTGCTCAGCAAGGAAAATGTTGACGGCGGTCTTATCGGCGGAGCTTCTCTTGTTGCAGAGAAATTCGCGGCAATCGTTTCGGCAGCAAACGCTTGATTTATGGGAGTTTTTAATATGAAAAAACCTATTGCTTTGATTATAATGGACGGCTACGGGATCGCGCCTCCCGAGGGCAACGCGATCGCAGCCGCAAACAAGCCCAGACTCGATAAGATCTTTTCCGAAAATCCGCTCACTCAGATCGGCGCTTCGGGAATGGACGTAGGTCTGCCCGATGGTCAGATGGGAAACAGCGAAGTCGGTCACACGAACATGGGTGCAGGTCGAATCGTTTATCAGGAACTGACGAGGATCACAAAGTCTATCTCCGACGGTGATTTCTTTGAGAATGATGTTCTGAAAGAGGCCATTGACAACTGCAAAAAGAACGATTCCGCGCTTCACCTTATGGGACTTCTTTCAAGCGGCGGTGTTCACAGCCACAATACTCATCTTTACGGACTGCTTGAGCTTGCGAAGAAAAGCGGTCTTGAAAAGGTTTATGTTCACGGATTCCTTGACGGACGCGACGTTCCTCCGTCAAGCGCAAAGGATTTTGTGATCGAGCTTAACGAAAAGATCAAGGAGATCGGAGTAGGAAAAATTGCGACTCTTTCCGGACGTTACTACGCAATGGACAGAGACAACAACTGGGACAGAGTGGAAAAGGCTTACTCCGCGCTCGTTTACGGAGAGGGAAACGAAGCTTGCTGCGCAGTTAAGGCGATGGAAGCTTCCTACGCGAACGAGGTTACGGACGAATTTGTTATTCCGACGGTTATCGAAAAAGAGGGAACAGTGAAAGAGAACGATTCGATCGTGTTCTTTAATTTCCGACCCGACCGTGCGAGAGAGATCACGAGAACTTTTGTTGATCCCGATTTTAAGGGTTTCGAAAGAAGAAACGGATTCTTTAATGTGAAGTTTGTGTGCTTCACTCAGTATGACGCAACCATGCCGAATGTCTCTGTTGCATTCAAGCCGCAGTCGCTTGTTAACACTCTGGGCGAGTATATTTCTTCAAAAGGTATGGCTCAGCTGAGAATTGCAGAAACAGAAAAATATGCTCATGTTACATTCTTCTTCAACGGCGGCGTTGAAAAGGTTTATGACGGAGAGGACAGAATCCTCGTTAAATCTCCCGCTGTTGCAACATACGATCTTCAGCCCGAGATGAGCGCTTATGAAGTTACGGATAAGTGTGTGGCTGCAATTAAGAGCGGAAAGTATGACATGATCATTCTCAATTTCGCAAACTGTGATATGGTTGGTCACACAGGAATTTTTGACGCTGCAGTCAAGGCTGTTGAAGCTGTTGACGAATGCGTCGGAAAAGTTACCGACGCTATCGCCGAAATGGGCGGCGTATCGCTTATTACCGCAGATCACGGAAATGCCGACAAGATGATCGACGAGGACGGTTCACCGTTTACGGCTCATACCACAAATCCCGTTCCTTTCTGCGTTGTCGGTTATCCATGCAAGCTTCGTGAGGGCGGAAAGCTTGCGGACATCGCTCCGACAATGCTGGAGATCATGGGACTGGAACAGCCCAAGGAAATGAACGGTCTGAGCATTATTGCGAAGGATTGACGCAGATATACAATATAATATGTAAGGAAAGCAGTTGTCTGATGGCAGCTGCTTTTTGTTGTATTTTTGTAATCGGCTTATCCATATATCACAAAAAATCGGACAAAAATCAGCCGAACCTAAACAAAATGTGGAATTTTTGTGACAATATCTCATGTAATATTTGTAAAGATAAATAAAAAATACAACAAAGTTCTTCGGATTTACATAACGGATTATATAAATAACGCACAAAAATATTGAAATTAAAATCCGAAAAAAATTTTTTGTAAGTAATTTAAGTGTTTTTTTAAAAAAATTTCTTTAAATTCTTATACAATTTATTAAGAAAATGTAAAAAAATAAGGCATAAAAAATAAACATTTGTAAATTTCAGTATAAATATTGCATAAAAAACATAACAATATTTTGTACAATGTTTAATTCTTATCGAAAAATAAAAATAAAATGAACGAAAAACGAACGTATTTTGAACATTGAATTGTCACAAATGTTCAATTCAAGAATTTGTAAAATTGTTCTATTGCAATTCGTAGTAATGTGTGGTAAAATGATTTCATAACAAAAAAATGCATGCATTTTGTTATGAAATCAGTCATTAACTTAATGAGGATCCCTGATTTTGGTTATTGACTAAAGTTGGGGGTTCACGACAAAGGAGGAAAAAAACAGATGAACACTCAAAAGAGTTCATACAAGCGTATCGTTAGTTTGGTTCTTTCTCTGCTCATGATCATGTCGATGTTCTCGGCTTTCGCTGATGAAGTTGAGTCGACAAAGATCATTCTCGTTAACGGCGAGTCTGTAAAGGCAGGAACCGAGTTTAACACGGATGTTAAAGTTTCGATCGCTAAAGAGTACGCAGAAAGCGTTGCTTCTTTCCAGATCAACGGTAAAGAAGTAAAGCTTGACGAAAACGGCGAAGTTGCAATTTCCGCTACTGAAGGCGTTGCAGCTGAGTACGTAGCACCCGAAGAGCCTGAGAAGCCGGAGACAGCTGATGCCGAGACAGATGATCCTAAAACTCCAGACGAAGCAGAAAATGTTTATGCTAAAGACGGTCAGTATACGATCGCTGTAGTTGTTAACGCAGCTGATACTGCTGCCGCTGCAGATGTTTTGGAAGAGTCTGTAACTATCATCGTTAAGCCTGAGGAAAAGAATGATCCGAAGAACACAGACGATCCGAAGAACACAGACGATCCGAAGAACACAGACGATCCGAAGAACACAGACGATCCGA
>CACYDE010000133.1 GCA_902773045.1 uncultured Ruminococcus sp.
AAATTCAGACAATTTTAGAATTAGTGAACTTTAGGCGGCTTCAGCCGCATTTTGAACCTACCGCCTTTAGGCGGTAGTGGTTCAGTTCTCTGAGGTTGGTTTATTTTTCTGATTAAGCTTTTTCTGTCAGCGACAATGGCTCTGCCCTTGTCCTGCGAGCGCCCGTGGAAAGTCCCCTTGGGGGATTTTTGAAAAGGCTTGAGCGAAACTTTACCGAGCTTCGCTTCGCCGAAAGTTATTGAAAAAGAAAGGAAGTGCTGCGGAATGTTTGTAGATGTGGCAAAGATAAAGATCAAAGCAGGTGACGGAGGAGACGGAAGCGTTTCGTTTCACCGTGAAAAATACGTAGCTTCCGGAGGACCCGACGGAGGAGACGGAGGACGCGGCGGAAACGTTGTTTTCAAGGCTGACGATAACCTGAGTACACTTGCGGATTTCAGATACAAAAGAAAATATTCCGCGTCCAAAGGTGAAAACGGCAGAGGCGGACGGTGCAACGGAAAAAAAGCCGATGACCTCGTGATCCGCGTTCCGCGCGGAACGGTCATCAAGGACGCCGAAACCGGAAGAATTTTAGCCGATATTTCATCTGACGAGCCGGTCGTCGTTGCGAAAGGCGGAAAAGGCGGCTGGGGAAATATCCACTTTGCAACTCCGACCCGTCAGACTCCGAGATTTGCAAAGCCCGGAATGCCCGGCGAACAATTTGACGTTCAGCTTGAACTCAAACTTCTGGCAGACGTGGGACTTGTCGGTTTTCCGAATGTCGGAAAGAGTACGCTTGTTTCCGTTGTCAGTGAAGCGAAGCCTATCATAGCAAACTACCATTTCACAACGATCACCCCGGTTCTGGGAGTGGTTCGTCTCGGTGAGGGTGAATCCTTTGTTATGGCGGATATCCCGGGGCTTATCGAGGGCGCATGGGAAGGCGTCGGTTTGGGTCATCAATTTTTGCGTCATGTGGAGAGATGCCGCATGCTGGTTCATATTGTCGACATCGCCGGCAGCGAGGGCAGAGATCCGAAAGAGGATTTCAAAACGATTAACAGCGAACTTGAAAAATTCAATCCCGAACTTGCGGCGCGCCCGATGATCGTTGCAGGAAATAAATGTGACCTTGCGACCGACGAACAGATAGACGATTTCAGGAATTTTGTCGAAGAACAGGGTTATAAATTCTTCCCGATCATGGCGGCTATTCGTTATGACGTTGACCCACTGCTGAACTGTATACGTGAGGAGCTTTCAAAGCTTCCTCCGATATCTCGCTTTGAAGCAGAGCCGATGCCTGTTGTTGAAGTTGACAAGTCTAAGAGAAACGAAGTGAAGATCACCAATCATGACGGAGTTTACTTCGTTGAGGGCGAGTGGCTCATCAGAATCATGAATTCGGTGAACTTTGACGACTATGAATCTCTCCGGTATTTTCAGCGTGTTCTGCTGAATGCCGGCGTTATCGACGCGCTTTATGACGCAGGGATTCAGGAAGGCGACACGGTTTCGATCTATGATTTTGAGTTTGATTTTGTTGATTAACAGTAGGGTGATATGATGCGTTTTCTTGACAGAGATGTAAATTTGAACGAACTGAGTCCGCTGACGCTTGCTTTCATCGGAGACGGAGTTTATGATCTCTTCGTTCGTGAAAGATTAGTCTGTGAGGCCAATCGTCCCGTGGGCGCTTTAAACAATGAAAAGATCAAGCTTGTATGCTGTAAAGCGCAGGCGAAATTTTCGAAAATACTTCTTCCTTCTCTGACCGATGAGGAAGTATCCGTATTTAAGCGTGGGAAAAATGCTCACGCCATGACAGTCCCAAAAAATTCAAAACGCAGCGATTATCATTTTGCAACGGGACTTGAAGCGCTGTTTGGCTATCTCTATTTAAAAGGTGACGTTGATCGCTTGAGAGAAATTTTTGATATTATTGAAAAATCAGGTTCCGATGAAGCGGATAAAGGAGAGAATTTTAATGACGGAGTTTGAGGCTTTCAGACACAAACTGGAACAAAGTATACTTCCTAAAATGTTTTATGACAATAAAAGCGATATGTTCAACGCGATACTTGACAAGGGCGGAAAATTTTTCAGCGATCTTTACCTGATCTACGGACCGGTGACGGATATTGTATACACGGAAAATGATTTCAAAATTTCCGCAAAAAGATGTATGTCTGACAATAAAATGCTGTATTTTCTCGTGGTTGATATGCCCGAGCCGACAATGCCGTCTCTCTGTCAGCGTGTGTATTTCTGCTGTGAGGTTGAATCGGAAATTGTAAGATACTATACATCGGAGCTTGGCGAAAACGGTTCTTACCTTATGTGCTCGTTGAATAAACATCATATACACACTAACTATGATACAGCGCCGGAGGACGAGGAACAGGAGTTCCGGAGAATCGGAAACATTTTCCTTAAGTATATTTTGAACAATAAAAATGAGTGATATAAATGAATGTACGTTATCTTGATTCCCTGCCGGCACAGCCCAATATATATAATGTAGATCTCGGCATTGGGGAAAGAGTAGTTTTTACTGCGAAGATGAAAATGTTCGGAACAGAAATAGGCGAGCTTCTTGGAACAGGTTCCAATTTGAAATTCACACTTACCAATAAGAGGTTGTTTGCGGAAAATCCATACGGTGTATGGACTGCCGATCTCTACGATGATGTTGTAAGCTTCGTGCTGGAAGACAGAAGCGTTCTGTTTATAAAAAACATATTTTTTCTCGTTATGCTTAACAAGGAGATAGTTTTTGCAGGCGGAGCAAGGAGACTGAGAGGGTTTCAGTTTTATTTCAATAAGCATGATACCGAACGGCTGAATCTTATCATAAAAGGTATTGCGTAAGCTCTGTGAGACGAAAAGATATTCGACAGTGGTACCCTATACGCTTGGTATGCCGTTTCGTGTATCCTCCCGAACTTCGTTTCTTAGCAGCAGCAAAGCCGTCAGATTCGGGAAAGCCATGAGCGCGTTGAAAATATCCGCCATGCTCCACATTGTTTCAAGCGGGATCATCGGCGCGGCAGTCACCATGGCGATATACAAAATTCTGTAAACGGTGACGGAGTTTTTTCCGAAGAGATATTCGGCGCACTTCTCACCGTAGCATGACCAGCCGAGTATGGTCGAAAAAGCGAACGTAATCAGTCCGAAAACAAGAATAGGCTTTCCGATGTAAGGAATGCAGGAAAATACTGCGTAGGTCAGCTCGCCTCCCGAAAGGCGCGAGAGATCTATGCAGTCGTTTTTTATAACGCTGCTTACTGTTACGAGTCCGCTTAAAAGACAGAGAACTCCCGTATCCCAAAAGGTAGCCGTTGACGCAATGAGGGCTTGACGCAGAGGATCGTCACATTTCGCCGCAGATGAGATCAGCGGCGAAGAACCGATCCCGGCTTCGTTCGAAAAAAGTCCCCGTGAAATTCCGTATCTCACAGCCGCTCCCACATTATATCCCGTAAGTCCCCCTGCCGCGGCTGTCACGGAAAATGCCGAACGAATTATGAGGGAAAATGTTTCCGGAAGCACGTCGATATTGTAGATCAATATAATTATATTTCCCAATATGTAAAGAAGCGCCATCGGCGGAACAAATAATTCACAGACTGCCGCGATCGACTTTATGCCGCCGAAAATTACGCCGCAGACAAGAAGCCCTCCGATCAGTCCTGTGAAAAGCGGAATGGCAGGGATTTCAAGACCGGATATTGAAATAATTCTTTTTCCGAATGAAAATGAATTGCAGAGCGTCTCCGAGATCGCGTTGATCTGAACGCCGCAGCCGATACCGATCGAGGAGATAATAGTGCAGAAAGCGAACATTTTAGCGAGCGGCTTCAGGTGAAGCCTGCTTTCGAGAATATACATCGCGCCGCCGTTAAACTCTCCGTCTTCCGATTTAACTCTGTATTTTATGGCGAGGAGAGATTCGGCGTACTTTGTAGCGATCCCGAAGATCCCGGTTATCCAGCACCAGAAAACCGCGCCCGCGCCGCCGAGAGATACCGCTGTCGCAAGCCCGATGATGTTTCCTGTTCCGATGGTTGAGGCGAGTGAAGCCGCCAAAGCCTGAAAAGGACTGATATTTCCTTCGTCTGCGTCGTTTTTCCGAACGGAAAGTTTGATTCCGCGAAAAATTTTTCTCTGAATAAAGCCTGTTTTTGCGGTCATGATCAGATGAGTTGACGAAAGAAGGATTATCATGGGTATGCCCCAAAGAAAATCTCCGATAGTCTGAAGAAATATTTCCAAGCTGTTGTCCTCCTTTTTATTACATATATAATGAAAAGGAGAAAAAAATATTCGCGTGGGTAAATGGAAAAGTGAAAACAATTGGTACGGGTTCACATAATTATCGCATAAATATGGACAAATTAACAAAAAAATTAAATTTTGATTATAAAACGTATATTTTGATTCGGAATAGTTGTAATATATGCACAAAAGACTGCAAAAAAAATTTTTGAAAAATTTCGAAAAAACTATTGGCATTTTCATCTGAGTGTTATATAATTTAAGTGTGTAAATCTATCTGTTTTTACGGGTAGACGTTTTAAGTTATTTTTCTTAAAGCGGGGTTAATTATATTTTAGAAAGGGTGTATAGCAATGAAAGCTCAAAGTAGTTTCTTTCGGCAGAAGAACTCTAAAAAGGGTATTGCGCTGTCGACGGCTATGGCTATCAGTATAGTTCTCGTCCTGCTGGTTGCCGTTCTCGTTTCAATTGCTTCGTTGAACATCACGACGACTCAGGATACCATCAGTCAGCGTGAAGCCTATGTTCAGGCGAAGAGTGCGCTTGCTTTTGTCGAATCCTACTATTCGAAACACACAGATCAGGTTCCGGGTAACGGAAGCGGTACGACCTCGGGCGAGGGCTTGGTCGTATTCAAAACGGAAAATATTTCCGAAGGCGCGGATTTCTACGTCACCAAAGATGATTCGGGGTATCTCACCGGATTTAATGACACTAATGTCAGTGACTTGAAGAAAAACGCCAAAGACACCTATGTTGTTGTCAACAACACAGCGTCGGTGCTCAATCTCACAGCATACTGCAAGTACGGCGGAAGAAGAACCACTTCCGGCGAAGTAGTGACAAATGCTTATAAGATGTCGAGAGAATTCGATTTCAGAAGCAGCAGTGAGGTTCGTCCGAACGCATTCACAGGAAACATTCTTTACAAACCGACGGGTGATACACGTTATCTTCGTATCCACGTAAGAGCCAGCGGCGCTTTCAAAGCCGGAGGAGCAAACCAGCCTTTCCTTTACGCTTGGTATACGACGGTCAACAACGCGTCGGGCGAAGCTAAGGGTAAATCGTCTATCGTTAATAAGATGGCATTGGACAGCAACTACGCGACGGTTTCCAACGGCGAATGGGACGGAATGAGAGGACCGGTTCAGGATTGTGCGATGACTTATGAAGGTAATTCATGGTACGTTACAACGATGACGTTCTCATCAACTGAAAATGTAAACTTCGTAAACGCCGTTGTTGCAAGACCTTACGCTCACCGTACAGGCGGCAGCGGAGAAAAATATCGTGACGCTCAGTCGTGGGAGTTCTTCGGAATCCCGGTTCCTGCGGCAAATCAGACCGGTGAAGCAAACGGCCTTGACGTTTACATCACGCTGAACCAGAATTCACTTAAGGACTATCTCGATTATTACACGCACAGCGGAACTCAGGCGCACGATGAATTCACGGACGCTTTTGAGGCAACACCGGGCAGCGGTAGAGAAAAGATCAATAATTTTGTTCTTGACTGCAGTAAGTGGTACACTGTTTATACAAAGAAGGATACAGCGACCGTTCATTACAGAAAAGCAGGC
>CACYDE010000134.1 GCA_902773045.1 uncultured Ruminococcus sp.
AGCTGCGTTGTCGTCCTCGACATACGCCCGAAGGAAGTGCCCTTGGGGTACGCCGGTATGCCTTCGTCCTCCGCCTTGCTCTGCACTTACCGGCATCGTCTCCTTTTGTCCGTCTATTTATTTGGATTGCTATAGACCGAAAAGATTTAAATTGTTTTATTGAATTTTAGTATTAAATAATTTCCATTAAAATCAGTCTGTACAGTTTTTAAAATGAACGATATGAGCGATTCCGGGGATACTCTCGCCCTGCTGAACGATCGTCGGAGACATCAGCGCGCCGGTCGCAGCGAAAAGAATATTGTTGAACACCCTCTTGTGCATATTTTTGAGAAAATATGAGCAAAGAACACTTCCGCTGCATCCGCAGCCCGACCCTCCGGCATGAACGTCCTGAATTTCACGGTCAAAGATCATCAGTCCGCAGTCCTTATGCCTGCCCTCGATGCTGATGCCCTCTTTCATCAGAAGCTCATACATCAGATCACTTCCGACCCGTCCCAGATCGCCCGTCACGATATAGTCATAGTCGTCGCATGTTGTCCCTGTATCTTCGAGGAATCTGTAGATGGTGTCGGCGGCCGCACCTGCCATTGCGGCGCCCATATTGTTAGCGTCTTTGATACCCATGTCAACGATCTTTCCCACGCAAAGATGTTCGATACCTATCTGTTTTTTCAGATTGATATCACCTTTGTCTGCAAGGGAGTCACCGAATCGGAAGCTTCCGTTTTCAAAGCCTCCGAGGATCAAGCTTCCCGAA
This sequence comes from uncultured Ruminococcus sp., assembly GCA_902773045.1. Classification (GTDB taxonomy): domain Bacteria; phylum Bacillota; class Clostridia; order Oscillospirales; family Acutalibacteraceae; genus RUG592. Next base: position 764 of record CACYDE010000134.1, read on the forward strand.
CCCGTCACCGTCCACTGCGCAGTCGGAGTTCTCTGACCTCCGTATTGCAGAGGGTAGCGGAACTGTCTCTCTGCCGAGCAAAAATGCGAAGAGGTAACCGCAGCCGCAGCGTCGGACGCTCCGCTTTCACAGAAAACCGCCGCCATAGCTGTCGTCTGAGCCATCGTTGAACACGCTCCGTACTGACCTAAAAACGGGATCTCAAAGTCTCTCAGACCGTAGCTTGACGAAACGCATTGATTCAGAAGATCGCCCGCAAAAATGTAATTTATATTTTCCTTTTCAAGACCTGATTTTTTGAGCGCTATCGAAAAAGCCTCTTCCTGGAGCTTGGCCTCCGCTTTTTCCCATGTTTCGCCGCCCATGGTCGTGTCGGAAAAGATCCTGTCGAACCATTCCTTGACAGGGCCTTCGCCTTCTTTTTTTCCGACGACCGAACCAAACCCCAAAACTCTCGGACGGTTCGTCAGTTCCAAAGTATGTTTTCCTATTCTTTTAATCATAACTATCACCCTTTAAATTTTATTTGTTTTTGTAAAAATAGTTTTCTCATATTTACAATATTGAATTCAACCCAAATTTTGATAGTTGTCGGAAAGTTATTTTATCCGTAAAATTGACCATAATAATATTAAGGCAGCCACGATCGAACGGAGCTTCCGATTTGATCGTGATTGTTTAATGAAAAGAGAAAGGAATGTTTATGTGGAGACAGCAGTTATAAACAGCGATACAATAAAACTTCTCCGGGAATGTAATGCCGGAGTAAAAATGGGAATTTCCTCAATTGACGAGGTGCTTGATAATGTTCACGACGATGAATTCCGCTCGATACTTCTGGACTGTAAGGAGAAGCATGAGATCCTCGGTCAGGAAACGCGTGACCTTCTCAACGACTATGAGGACAGCGGAAAAGAACCGAACGTTATGGCGAAGGGTATGTCATGGCTTAAAACAAACTTCAAACTCACCGTTGACAGCTCCGACGCCACCATTGCGGATCTTATCACAGACGGCTGCAACATGGGCGTTAAATCCCTTAGAAGATATCTTAATGAATACGAAGCCGCCGAAGAACGCGTTAAAAATATCACAACACGTTTGATTACTATCGAAGAAAAAGCTATCGAGGATATCAAAAAATTCCTGTAATTCTCCGTTTATACCTCTGTGGAAAACTTGTCCACAGCTTTCCACAGAGGATTTTCAACATTTTAACCGGTCAATGTGGAAAACTCCGTGGAAACTGTTAATTACTTTTATTTGTTTATAAAATTCTTACAACAAAATAACACAATTCATCATTTTTAGAGTTATTTATAACAAAAAGATAACAGGTTTGTAATGCTTGTTCCTCTTTTCCTTATGTGGAAAACTTTTTTGATTACATTTATTTTACAACTGTAAAATAAAAAATTTTTCGAAAATTTTTTTGAAAAAAACCTTGCAATTTGAAAAAAAAGGTGATATAATATCTCTTGTCGAAAACATAAACAGTTGGTGTTGATTACGTTGAGGGTACACCTGTTCCCATTCCGAACACAGAAGTTAAGCTCAATGGTGCCAAAAATACTTGGGCGGCAGCGCCCCGGGAAAATAGGGAAATGCCAACATCGTTCAGAGTAGTCGTCCAATAGGGCGGCTGCTTTTTTTTACACGTGAATATAGTCTCCTTTACACATACACCCACGAACCCGACTTTTTTAACACGTGAAGATAGTCTCCTTTACACATACACCCACGAACCCGACTTTTTTAACACGTGTAGATAGTTTTCTTTACACATACATTCCCGAACCCGACCGCAAGTTACTGCGTTCGAGAAATTGTTTGCCGACTTTTTACGTAAAAATAGTTTTAGTAGCTATTTATAGGGATTTGGTTAGAGTGAGCAAGGGGTTCGGGGAGCTGCGCTCCCCGATAGG
>CACYDE010000135.1 GCA_902773045.1 uncultured Ruminococcus sp.
ATTATATCACGCTTTTTTCTTAAAAGGAAGTCCTAAAGGATTTACCGGCTAAAGCCGGTGGTTTTTACCACTCGTTTGGAAAATAAATATATTGTTTTATATTTAGATATGTATATTGAATTTTAAAAATAAAAAAGTGATTAAAGCTTATCTTTATTTAATTATACCATTATTTTTTAATTTTGTGAATAGCAAACGGATTTTTATTTTTAAAAATTTTTAATTATTTTTATAAAAAAATGTTTCTAAAAATATACAAAATCAATTTGCATATACCTGATGGTTTTTACAGAGAATATAGCTTCGCTGTACGGAAATGTTATCCATTACACTTTATATATTGACGTATCAAAGTATTCGGACTTAATGTGTTGCCTTAAGCATTCCTCCTATGGTTTTTCAAGAAAACATTGACCTTTTTGAATTTAAAGAGTATAATCTATAGATGTAAAATATAGACGAAATGCGTCGGTTTATGTATGACTTTAAGTATGAAGAAAGAGATGTGTGTTATGGAATTCGAAGTCACAAAAATTATTTACTATCTCGCAATAATACTTTTTGCGACAAAAGCTCTCGGTATGGCAACAAGAAAACTTGGACTTCCTCAGGTTGTGGGAATGGTGATAGCAGGTCTTCTCATAGGACCGGCTATTTTCAGCAGAATACCGATTGGCTTTGACGGACTTGTGAATCCAACAGAGATAGAAATGGACGTTCTGAAAACGTTTTCTCAGATCGGAGTGATCCTGATACTGTTTTCAAGCGGACTTGAAACAGATTTGAAGGATCTGAAAACGAGCGGATTTTCTTCAAGTATGATCGCGCTTGCCGGTGTATTTGTTCCTCTTGTGCTTGGTTCGATCGGAGCGTCATTTTTTATGGGAGGTATCCGTGAAACGCTTGCAGATACGAACAAGCTTCTCAATGCGCTTTTTATCGGGTGTATTCTCACCGCAACAAGCGTCGGAATAACCGTCGAGACTCTTCGGGAGATCGGAAAATTAAATTCGAAGCTTGGAACAACGATCCTCAGCGCAGCGATCATTGACGATGTTATCGGAATTATTGTTCTGAGCCTTGTGACGTCTCTTAACGGAAGCAGCAATCCGGTGATCACACTCCTCAAGGCGGCGGCGTTCTTTATCTTCTCCATTGGTCTCGGCATTGTTATGAGAATAACTTTCAAATGGATATCCGCAAAGTATCCCCATAAAAGAAGAACGGGAATTTTTGCGCTTTCCATGTGTTTTATTTACGCATTTTGCGCGGAGGAGTTTTTTGGTATTGCTTCCATTACGGGAGCATATATGGCCGGCGTAATGCTCAGCGGTCTGAGCGATACAAAGTTTGTCGACAAAAAGGTTCTTGTTAACGGATATATGATCTTTTCTCCCATTTTCTTCGCATTCATAGGTATCAGCGCCGACTTCAGCAACTTTAAGCTGAGCGATATATGGTTCGCCGCCGCGTTTGTTCTTATCGGAATTCTTGGAAAAATCATAGGCTGCGGACTCGTTGCGAGAGCGGTGAAGTTCAAAGGCAAAGAAGCGGTCGCTATCGGCTGCGGAATGATAGCGCGGGGCGAAGTCGCTCTTGCGGTTTACTCTACGGCTTCATGGCTGATATATTTTGAAAACGGGAAGCTCGTTGGCATCGATCCGCTTTTCGCAACGATAATGCTCATTATCACAACGTCGATTCTCTGCCCCATACTGATTAAAGTTTTCCTTAAAACTTCCGATACAAACAAGGATGATGAAAATCATAATCAGGTCAATGCGGAGGATTACGTTTCCGTTAAGGCTGCGATGGAAGCACAAAATACATGATAACTTTTTGGTGTGCTGCAATAAAAAAGTAATATTTTCAAAAGCCCCTTTTACGGGGGCTTTTTTGTTATCTTTTTCGATACTTTACTGTAAAAAGATTGACATAATTATAAAAATATTGTAAAATATAGTTTGAATATCAGGGTGTGTTGATACTAACGTTAACGCATAATTATCATTGTCCGAAGTTTGAGGGGTTTATCGGGCAGTATTTTTAATCATTTCAAATGCCGTCGGGTGATTCCTATAGCAATCCAAATAAATAGACGGACAAAAGGAGACGATGCCGGTAAGTGCAGAGCAAGGCGGAGGACGAAGGCATACTGGCGTA
>CACYDE010000136.1 GCA_902773045.1 uncultured Ruminococcus sp.
ACGCCGGTATGCCTTCGTCCTCCGCCTTGCTCTGCACTCACCGGCATCGTCTCCTTTTGTCCGTCTATTTATTTGGATTGCTATAATATAAATTCCGGATCGTCTCCTGTGTTTTTTACTTTGGCTTACGACGCCTTTGTAATCGTATCACAGGAGACGTTTTTTTCACCACACTCGATACGTCTTACTCTATCTTTCACGGCATAACGTGGGGATCGAAATTTTCATTGATACGAAGAGCAGATAAAAATCCGGCGGTGAAAATCTGTAATCACTGCGTCCGCCGGAAGTCAATGCACCCGACGGGTGCATTTTCACATTTTTGAGATATAAAATTAAAGTACTCAAACTTCACATATTCAAAATTGCAATGAATGCAGAGTCTATTGTGTGATGACAATGTAAATAACAGTTTTCACTATCGAATTCAATCTCACTCTTCGATCAAAGCTTGATCCGTCAACCATACTTCCGATCCCGAACCAATTCAACCGATCACTCGGAACTCGATTTAACTTCCCAAAAACACAGTTTCGATAAAGATAGAGAGGTAATCAATATGCCGGAAGTATGTAATATTGCTTCCCGACTTACACTGCATATTTTCGAATGAACTCACTCCTTTACGCCGCCATAAAAAAATTTTTAAAACCTATTGACAAGGCAAAACAAACGTGTTATATTTAGCTTGTACTACTTGTAGTAACACAAGTATTTCTTGAAATATCGAAACAATTTCCGAAGTCCTTTTCGGGATATGTGCGGAGGTATTTATCGTGATCGGATATTATCGGTTGTATATGCCTGTTTCGGCTATTTTACAATCGGCTGAAAATCAATATAATCAAGGAGATGTTAAAATGAACGAAAAAAAGAGTACAAAAGGAAAAATCGTTTTGCGCGTACTGCTGTGTTTGTTACTGCTGCTTGTATGTTTTACAGCGGTCGTTTTCACGGTGAACAAGGTCAAGCTGTCTCAAGAACATCAAATGTTTGAAGAAGCGGGTTATTATAATCCCGTATCGGTAGGAGATTATTCGCTGAATGTTTATCGTTCCTGCAACAAGGACGGCAAGCACAGGATCGTCGCTTTAGCAGGAGGCGGAGTTTCTAATTTCGGTCTGCATCTGACTCCCATCACCGATCAGCTCAGTGATGATAATGAGATCATTGTATTGGACAGAGCGGGCTATGGTTTGAGTGATGATACCAAAACCACCCAGACGGTTGAACAGATCGTCAGTGATTATAGGACTGCGTTAAAAAATGCCGGCGTGGAAGCTCCTTACATTCTGCTTCCGCATTCGATCGGCGGCGCCTATGCTACATACTGGGTCAGCGAATATCCCGATGAGATCGAAGGTATCGTATTCCTCGACGGAACACAGCTTGGACCCGACGCAGCAATTGAGGGTATTCCCTCCCATTCGGCAAACATAAGAGATCTCATTTTGTGTAAACTTGGTTTTTACAGATTGGCTTCGTCTCAATTTATCTTCCCCTTGACCGGTGACAGAACCGAAGAAGAACAAAAGCTCTCTTACGCACTGAACGTTCGCACAGGGGTGAACTATGCCGTTGCCTCGGAAACGGAGCTTACAAATGAGAACATCAAGTTTGCATCCGATAACATAAAAAACACAGAAGTTCCAAAGGCGTACATTTGTTCAAGCTGGGGATATACAAAAGAGGAAGAAGTAATTGAAAATATGAAGTGGACGAACGAGCAGCGCATCAGTATGGGCATGTCCGAAATTCCTGTCGATCCTTCCGTTCCGCCGCTTGCTGTTGAACAGGCAGGAGAAATGAGAGAAACCGTTCTCAAGCCATATCTGGAAGAAATGGGTAACTGTGAACTTTTTCTTGTTGCGGGCGATCATTTTATTTTTGACCAGAAACCTGATGAATGCGCGGGAATAATTAAAAACTTCTTAAGCGACCTTGACAGTCAATAATTATCATGCAATTTTATACCGATATTATTGACGATGTAAATAACCTTTATTCAGTATAAAAATATATTATATTTCAGAAGGCTTGTAATATGAAATATAACAATGAGGTGTCAAACAATATGAAAAAAGAAAAATGGTATAAAGTGATCTGTTCGGTATGTGCTGCTTTGTTTGCTTTTTGCTCTGTAACTCCGATCACGGCAAATGCCGAGGAAAATCGGCCGGTGATTTCCTACGAAACACGTGACAAGGTCGAACAGTCTTTGTTGGACTATATTGAAGAACATAAAAATGTAACGCCATCTGTTTCAATAGTTGTTTTTGACAGCAAACAGGATATCTGTTCCGTTGTCTACGGTGAAACCAATACTTCACAGCATATAAAAGCCGACGAGAATACCGTTTATGAATGGGGTTCGGTTTCAAAACTTCTTATATGGACAAGCGCAATGCAGCTTTATGAACAAGGCAAGCTCGATTTAAATGAAGATATAAGAGTCTATCTGCCCGATGGATTTCTTAAAAACCTTTCGTTCGAAAAGCCTGTCACAATGATCGATCTGATGAATCACAGCGGAGGCTTTCAAGAAAGTGTGTGGGATATTGAAACAGACAACCTTGACGAGCTTATGCCTCTCGACGAAGCCATCACCAAAACCGCTCCGGCTCAAACCTATGCTCCGGGGGAAACAGTTTCCTACTCTAACTGGAGCGCGTCTCTTGCAGGATATATCGTTGAATGCGTAAGCGGTATGGATTACGCGGATTATGTCAACGAAAATATTTTTGAACCTTTAGGTATGGAACACACATATATGAAACCTGATGCTTCAGATAACGAATGGGCGGCTGAACAGCGAAAGAAAATCAACAGCTACGCGTATTTCGGAGAAGACGTTCAGGATCTCGGAGAATGTCGGAGATACATTCATCTATACCCGGCAGGATCGGCAGGAGGAACGATCTCGGATATGGCTGTTTTTGCCAAAGCATTTTTATGCGACAGCAAGGATTGTCCTCTTTTCATGAAAGACGAGACTCTTGATGAAATGCTTTCGCCTTCATGTTATTTTTCGGATAACACCACGCCGAGATTGTGTCACGGACTTTTTTTCTCTGATTGCGGAAACGGACTTTACGGTCATGGCGGAAACACCGAAGGTTTTTCCGCTGATCTGGAACTTGATCTCGAAAACAAAACAGGCTTTGTTTCGATGACAAATAAACAGAGTGATCGTGTCTACTCCGATGAATTGTGCAGTCTTTTATACGGAGAGTATACTGTTCCGAGTGATCCGGATTTCGAAAAAATCGACCTTTCCGGATATTACGAAATGGGCAGAAGCGCAGGCGGAGTCGGTGTGCTGAGAATACTCAGTCCATATGAAGATATACTTAAAATTTGGGAGCAAGACGGAAAATTTACGGGAAATCTGGGGGTTGTGGAATACAGACAAATATCCGACTCTGCCGTGGAGATGAAGCTTATCACAGGAACGACAAAAACCATTTTGATACGAAGAGACGAAAACGGGAATTTTACAGGATTCCAATCTTTCCAGGCAATTGACTACGTAAAAGAAAGCAACGCTCAGTATTATACCGATATTGTAATGATCGCGCTTTTTGCAGCTTCATTGGTTATAATGCCTCTGCTTTTTATAGTCCATATTATAAGATTAAGAAAATTCAAGGAGCAGCCGGAATATCGGTTCAAGCGATTGGAAATGTTTTCAAATCTTTCGGTTTTGTGCATAACTGTCGAGCTTATTTTGATCGCAGTATTTTTCCACAGCTTCTTTGGTTCAAGCCGTCTGAACTATGCTGTTGTTTGTATCGCTCTTTGCATTTTCTCTGTATTGGCAGTTTTCTTTATCGTCAAGTGTTGGCTGTCAAACGAAAAGCCCAAAAATAAAATTATCCCTGTTATTGAAACGATGTGCGTTTTGTTTATTGCTGCAAACGTCTTTTACTGGCCGCTTTTCCAATTCTGGGGATTTTAAAGCAATGAACGTATCCCCTCAATCCCCTCAATCCCCCAGCGTCTACCCAAAACCAATCCAAAAATGATAAAATAACACTAAATAGGTCTAAATACCACCATAGACCGGATTGGAGTAGAGCAAATGGACGAGATAAACGAAGTCAAAAGAGCAATCAGACATGAAAACTG
>CACYDE010000137.1 GCA_902773045.1 uncultured Ruminococcus sp.
CTTCGGGCGTATTTCAAGGACGATGACGCAGCCATGCGTGCGCCTGCGCGCCGAACTTGTCTGGATATTTGTTTGGTTTGCTATAAAAGCCGTTCAAAGAAAAACAACGGGTTGTGGTAACACAGGATCGATATATTCCAAAAATATCAAACCTCCGTTCAAGCCGAACGGAGGAATCTCTGTCTTAGTCACTGTCAGAAAATAATCTTTGCATATATACTTGTATAATTCGTCCTGTGCATTGTTACAATGCCTTGAAATAGTCAGTATTCCTGCGGAATTGTGCCTAACACAGAACAAATTATCCTGCGTCTGAATTGCACAGCTTATTTTCTGACAGTTCCTTACAAACGAGAGTCTTTTGACATTATCGCTTATCTCCCAGATAATAAAGAGCAAGCGCGCCCGGACCCGAATGCGCTCCCAAAGACGGACCGATATCCGAAATTACAAAATCCGTGATTCCGTAGTTTTTGGTGATGGAACGCGCCAGAAGATCGGCGTCATCGGGACAGTCTGCGTGATTTATAAAAACAATATCATTTCCGTCGGGATAGAAATTCTGACCCATCTGTTCAACCATTTTGGCTATGGCAAATTTCTTTCCCCTCGCTTTATAAACTACCTCGAGTTTACCGCTGTCGTTGACTTTAAGGACAGGCTTGATATTCATCACCGAACCTGCGATAGCTGCGGCGGCAGAGATCCGTCCGCCTTTTTTCAGATGTTTCAGATCATCAACGGTGAACCAATGACAAATATTGCATTTTATTTTTTCGGCATGATCGCGGACTTCTTCGAGCGTTAAGCCTTCGCGCTTTTTTTGAACGCAGTAATGAAGCAGAAGCGACTGTCCCATTGAACCGCAGAGACTGTCAACTGTCAATATTTTTCTTTCCGGATAATCGAGAGAAAGCTCTTCCGCCGCTATCCTTCCGACGTTATAAGTTCCGCTCAGACCCGACGAAAAACCGATGTATAATATATCTTTCCCCTGTTCGAGAACTCTTTTAAAGTAACGAACGAAATCATCGATCGAGGGCGATGATGTCTTTATGTCAACTCCATGGCGAAGGAGATCATAAAACGCGGTATTTCCTACGTCCAGCTTACTGAGTGAAGAATCCATCGTTTTTCCGCCTATAATTACTTTAAGAGGAACTGCGGATATTCCAAGCTTCTGAGCGAGCGACGCCGGCATATCACACGCTGTATCGGTGATAATACAATATGAACTCACAATAAATACCTCCTTTATTTTTCCGGGCTTTCATAGATGGAGGATATGCGCCTCATCAGACCGCATATCCTCCGCAATTTTACGATCGCCTGTTTTCTTCGTTTTTAGTATAATACATATAATAATTTTCGTCAAGAGAACGACGGTTTATTAGCAGAAAATTTATTTATCCTATGTCACCCGAATAAATGATCGGATAAAAGGAGGTATGCATTATCGTGAACGGCAAAAAGAGAGCGAAGCTTATTTACTCAAACTTCCCATACTCAAAACCACAATAAAGGCAGAGTCTATCGTGAGTTATCGATGTAAAGAATAGTTTTCGCTGTCGGCTCCAAGCTCGTTTTCGATATTCTCCCCTGCCAACCGAACATATTCCGCCATAAAAGCTTATTTGCGCCGATAAAGCTTTGCCGGGCGGTGACCTGCTCCTTCGGTATATTCATCCGTTTCCTCCACCAGACCCGCCACTTTGCGGCGGAAGTTCGCAGACAGCAGCGATATATTCATTACTGTTTCCTGCACATTCTGAAGCTCTGTCAATGTGAACTTTTCAGGCAGAAAATCAAAAATCATTTCAAAATCCTTAGCACGGCTGCGCAGAGCTGTCAGTGCGCCGGCGATGATAGCCGCATGGTCAAAGGCAAGAGATCCTCTGTCCTCGATCACGAAAGAAGTCATTCCGAAACGACTCTTTTCCTCTTTCAGCACCGCACTCAGGCAAATATCCTCATGGCGCAGCCTAAGCATATACAGACCGTTTTCGTTCTGCTCAAAGTTTACGTCGAACCACTGTGCATCATCGGCATCATCGCCTGCTCTTTGGGGTCCCTCCGAACCTCCGAGTATCGAAACAAAAGCGTTTGAGATGATCCAGCCGCGAGGATCCCTGCCCGGCTCGCTGAACATTCCGACAGACATCAGCGAAGCAGGAGTAACCGATGTTTCCTCCTCTATTTCACGCAGCGCACACTGCTCAATGGTCTCTCCGGGTGAAAGAAACCCTCCGGGCAAAGCCCACTGATCCTTATAGGGGTGTCTTCCCCGCTTGATCAGCAGCAGCGAAAGAGCGTTCTTCGGGTCTTTGCGAAAGTTCTCCGCTTCTTTGGATCGAATCGTAAAAACAACGATATCCGCTGTTACAGACGGTCTTTCATAATCATTTATATTATAACTGTTCAGGTAATCAAATTCAGAGTTCATAAGGCTTTCTTCCTTTTTGATCAATATTTTCTTGATACGTTCCGAAATTATTCTATCACAATTAAATTGGTTATACAACTATATTTTTATACAACCATATTTCCGCATTTTTGACAAACACCTATCTCCGCCGTTGTTCCCGAGTTGAACTCCAGGAAATCCTGTTCCATTCCGTCGCTGAATATCACTCCGTTTTCAGGCATATACGATGTGATGCTCAGCGATTCTTTTTCCTCTATCTTGCCGAATACCATCTGTGCACCGGTAGAATTACTTGGGTAAGGCTCACGCACGGTATAATACAAATAGCGCGAATCACATCCGAAATTCATTTCCGGCTTAAACAGGCTGCTTCCTTGATAATAGCGGCTGATACCCTCGGCTCCCGCAAGAATACTTTTCAGCCATCCCGTTGCTCCCAATCCCGTTGAAACGATGATGCCGCTCGAACTCTGCGTCTCTTTCAGACTGCCGATACTCAGCTCATACCGCGCTGACACATGAGTTCTCTGCCCGATAAAAATATCGTTAACTCCGATGATAGACTGACCGTCGTTAAGCTTTGCTTCGGCAAAGGTCACACTCTTCACTTGACGAATATTGTTTACGGTCTCCGGGATTATTTTTGAAACATCATCAGCCTTAAACGGAAGCAGCACGCCGTCCCAGCGGTCGGGATCGGGATTGATTCCGATCAGCTTCTGTGAACCGAGGTATTTCAGCGTATTCGCAACAAGTCCGTCTCTTCCGACAACGACAACCAGATCCTTCTCACCAAAGATAAAATTCGGCACAAAATCCCTGTCAACGACCTGCAGCCGACCGTAAGTTTCCGCAAAACCGACTGTTTTTTTGACCGCCGCCTTGTACAGCTTATCTTCAAGAATATAGTCATCAAAGCTGCCGCCGTGGCTTTCAACATAAAATTTAGCCTGCCCTGCGGTATTATAGCGTTTTATCAGATTCTCCAGCCTTGTTTTCTGCGTGATAAGTATGATTTTCTGTTCAGTCAGTCTGTTCATAAGATCACCTCGCTGTCAAACTCTCCAGAAGATCCGGAGTGATATTGAGAGTTCCGATATTCGCGCCGCTTGCAGCCAGTTTCTCAAATGCTCCGGCAATCATTTTTTCAGGCTCCATATTGAGCGTTGCGAGGGCAACAAGCACATCCGAACTGAGTTTGTTATAGGCTTCCATGACCGCACTCAGGCGATAAGCCTCTGCGTCGGCGTCTTTCTTTGCGTTTTCCAGCCGAAGCTCGGCGAGCTCCTTCCGCTTACGTTCCAATTCGATTTCAGCGTCGAGCCTGATCTGCTCTGCTTTGATCTCGGCATCAATGATGATCCTCTTACGCTCCGCCTCGGCAGCGACCTCGATCTTTTTGAGTTCATTTTCCTTTTCCATCAGCATACGCTTTGTGCTTATCTCGGTTTCCCTGATCTGTTTTTTCTTCTCTTCAACCGAGATCTCCGTATTCAGCTCATTTTCCTTGACTTTTCTTTCCTGCTCAATAGAAGCGTTGCGGCGTTCATACAAAGCGTCATCGCTTTCTTTGAGGATCGCTTCACGGGTTTTTGCTTCCAAAGCACGATGTGTTTCGCTCCCTGCTGAAATGTTCAGAATGGAAAACCCGGTGACCTGAACGCCCAAAGCATTCAGCTCGTTCACTCCTCCGAACTCGTCGAGTATCTCACCTGCGAGCTTATGATTGGATCGTACCGCCGTCTTGAGATCGATCATCTCTATGCGTCTCTTTACCATCACATCGGCGATATTAATAATTCTTTTCGAGAGCTTTTTCAGCGGATCGTCATAGTAGGCTTTTGTTTTCAGATCGACGGTAAAATTCATCAGATTGGCGATACGATCACAATCTACGATGCGATAAGCTAACTGTCCCTGAACAGTCACGCTCTGAAAATCGGCAGTCTTCACCTGATAGATAAAGTCCGCGTCCATTCCGGAAACAGGGATCACCGCAGCGGCAGTACTTTTGTGGATAAAATAAAACGAAAGACCTTCTCCGCTTTCTATCAGCTTTCCTTTGCGGTAGTGCAGTACATATTCATTGGGTAAAAACTTAATATACATAATTGACCTCCTTGACTATAGCAAACCAAACAAATATCCAGACAAGTTCGGCGCGCAGGCGCACGCATGGCTGTGTCATCGTCCTTGAAATACGTCAGTA
>CACYDE010000138.1 GCA_902773045.1 uncultured Ruminococcus sp.
CCTTTGGCATTTGGAACGGAAAGTTCATATTCTACCGCAAAAAAATCTTTGTTACCGAAATTCTTCATGTTTTTCCCTCCTTTTAATAAGGAACTGTTAAAAAGTAAGCTGTGCAATTTTGACAAGTATAAATCCACAGATTATTTTCTGACAGTGACTTACTCAATGTTCAGACATATATCTCTGTAGACCTCTTCATTCACCCAAACGGAAACAGAACCTCCGTCAACATAAAATTCAGCCGTTCCGTCATCTTCGACTGTCACAGGCTGATAAGTAAGATCCATTGCGTTATAAAACTTCTGACCGGCGAACTTTTCCCCCATATTCATTACCTTTGAACCGCATTCGGCATTAGTCATAAGAACCGCCAGCCCCGAATTTTCATGTTCATCGTCGCCTTTTCTTACGAATCCCACAACGGAATCATCATCAAAGTAGTCTTCCTGTTCTCCGTAGGCATATTTTTTTCTGAGATAAACAAGTTTTTTCAGCGACGGAACAGCAGGAATATTGTCATTCGGAATTCCGTAATAATCCCCGTAAAAAACACACGGTATTCCCTCATTCCTGAGAAGTATGATCGAATATGCGATCGGCTTGAACCATGAAGGAATAAACGAAAACAGCGACTGACCCGGCTGGGTGTCATGATTGTCAACAAACGTCACTGCATTTTCGGGTCTTTCCGAAAGAAGTGTATTTTCGAGAAGCTTTCTCATATCATACTGTCCGTTTGAAGTTGCCGCGTCCTGAAACGAGAAATGAAGCGGAACATCAAAAAGAGACATACTGTTTTCCACAACGTCGAGGTAATGCGTGAGTTTATCGATCTCGCTTGACCAATATTCACCCACCGCAAAAAAATCTTTTCCCGAATGATCTCTTAACTCTTTGAGCCAATCTCTGTAGAACTCAAAACGTATATGCTTAACTGCGTCGATCCTGAATCCGTTGGGGTTGACCGTATCGAGATACCACTTTCCCCAATCTGTCACTGCTTTCACAGTTTCGGGATTTTCCATATCAAGATCTGTTCCCATCAAATAGTCAAAATTTGCGAATTCATCGTCCGTTTCGTTGTTCCACGCTTTACCGTCGAAAAGGAAAATGCCATACTGCTTTCCGGCTTCGTCCCAATCTGTTCCGTTGAAATTTGTGTGATCCCATGTAAAATCCGAATACTTTCCGTTTCTTCCCGGGAATGTAAATTTAGTCCAAACAGTTCTCTTCGTCTTTTCGCCGATCTCTTCCTCTCGGTTTTCCGGGTTGTTCTCAACCGCGTAGACCTCTTCTACCTCGTCGGCACCCGTCATGTGATTAAGAACTACATCGGCATAAACTTCTATTCCGATGTCCTGAAATTTTTTCACTGCTTTGAGATACTGTTCCCTTGTTCCGTACTTTGTGGGGACACTTCCCCGCTGATCGAACTCTCCGAGATCGTAGGTGTCATAAACATCGTAACCGACACTGTTGATGCCTGTCGCTCCTTTGTATGCCGGAGGAAGCCATATCATATTGATCCCGTTTTCCTTGATCTTTTCAGCCTGAGCAATGCATCTGTCCCAGAATAGACCGTTCCCGGGAAGATACCACTCAAAGTACTGCATCATCGTTTTGTTTTCCATATTACCTCATCTTTTCTTTAAGAAGAACCAATAAGAACAAGCGGAACAAACCTTTCAAAGGAAGTCCGTTCCGCTGTCTTTTAAGGTTCACGAGCAAAAGTTACATTTCTATTTCTTTTCTACAATTATTATAACAGATTGTAACTTTAAGGTATAGAGTAATTTTATCCAAACTTTGCTCTTAAACTTTATGGGAATTATAGATAGTTAAAACGTTTTTATGTGATGTATCAGTCACCGAACGAAAATTTATTACTCAAACTTCCCATACATAAAGTCACAATGAATGTAGGGGCTATCTTGGATTGTCGATGTAAAGAATAGTTTTCGCTGTCGAATCCGAGATTGTTCTTCGGTCAAAGTTATTGTCGTCACCCATACCCCCTTTCCCTCAAGGAAAAGGGGGCTATCGAGATAGAGGGCTTCGCCCTCTATCCCATCGGGGCTGTAGCCCCGAACCCATTCAATCGGTTACTCGAAAATCTGTTTAAATTCCTAAAAACTCAGTTTTGATCAGGAAAGATTGGGTAATTATAGCAATCCAAATAAATAGACGGACAAAAGGAGACGATGCCGGTAAGTGCAGAGCAAGGCGGAG
>CACYDE010000139.1 GCA_902773045.1 uncultured Ruminococcus sp.
CGTGCATTTCGTTGCAGAACATTTCCACAGCATTCCAGAATTTTACGGAATCCTGCTCCTTCTCAGCTTCCTCGACCATCGGCATATACTTTGCTTCAAGCGCCGGAAAATCAATCTCCTTCCATTCTTTCAGAACGTAATACTTGTCCATATCCTGAACAAGAGAATGGAACGATTCGGTATAGTTTTCACGCGAGTGATTGAATACATTGGGCGAGTACGCGCAGAAATTCAACCCGCAAAAACAGGTCAGCAGACCTGTCAGCACAGCAATTATGCGGTAGCCTTTCCTGCGCTTTGCAAACAGCATAGGTATCAGCGCAAGCACGCCGATGACATACATCATATAAAAGCTGCCGAGAAACATCGGTGCGCCGACAACATATATGCAAGCATGAACACCGCATATTATTAGTGGAATAAGGCAAAGCAGCCGCCATATGCGAAGCTTCTTTGTATCGTCTTTCCACTTGTGATGAAGTACCGCAAGTATCAGCATAATGAGCAGTATAGCTGTACACCAAACGATATGTGTCACATTGGCCATGGCAAATATATGCCGAAGTGAATCAAAAACAGTTTTCATAAGACACTACCTCAGATAAGCTTTATTTATATGCAGGCAAATCGGATATGTGCCTGCATATAAATAATTTTATATCATCACCGCCTATAAGTCAACCAACAATCAACAGACACTCCAAAGGCAGACGAGAAACCGCCCGCGGAGAAGTCGTCAGAAGCCGCTGAGAGCGAGGAAAAGGCAGAGGGTAAACGTGTTCCCAGAAGGATGAAAAGCCACCCGGGAGCCCCACAGAAGGCGAAACAGAACCCGAAACCGCACCGCCCGAGTTATCCGAAGAGGATAAACTCAGAGAGGAAAAATTCCGCTTGAAAAACATTGCCTTAAGGCAATACCGCACAGAGATTGTGCCGAAGATGCGCAGCAGATTTTTTCGTCAGAGTGCATAAAAACGACGCAGGAATACTGCCGTATTTCAAGGCGTTTTTGTTTACTATGACGGAAAAAGATCAAGCAGATTCGGTGCAAAGCCGTTAGACGGTCTTTGTGCGGTGTTGCCTTAAAGAATTATGACTAAAATGTCACTTTGCGATTCACTTTAAAGTCATTATGATATATTATAATATAAAAAAATCACCGATCAAATCATGTTCCGCGCGATGAATACTCGATTTGAACGGTGTTGCATCAACAATAAAAACGAGGAGATGATCCGCAGTGGAAATACTAAAATGTGAGAATCTTACGAAGATTTACGGACAGGGTGAAAATAAAACGGTCGCACTTGATAACGTTTCGTTCTCGGTGGAAAAAGGTGAGTTCGTTTCGATCGTCGGACCTTCGGGAAGCGGAAAGTCAACGCTTTTGCATATTCTCGGAGGTGTCGATAAGCCCGGCAGCGGCACGGTTTTTGTGAGCGGAGAGAATATCCACAGTCTTAATGAGGACAAGCTTGCCATTTTCAGAAGACGTCATATCGGGCTGGTTTATCAGTTTTACAATCTTCTACCGGTACTTAATGTCGATCAGAATATCGTTCTCCCCCATTTGCTTGACGGAAGAAAAATGGATAAGGAACGGCTTGACCAAATGGTCGAATATCTCGGTCTTTCGGACAGAAGAACTCATCTTCCCAATCAGCTCTCGGGCGGTCAGCAGCAGAGAGTTTCGATCGGAAGAGCATTGTTTACGCATCCTACGCTGCTTCTGTGTGATGAACCGACAGGAAATCTTGACAGAAAAACAGGCGAGGAAATTATTAAATTGCTGAAAGATTCTAACAGGAAAATGCAGCAGACTTTAATTCTTATTACTCATGACGAAAGCATTGCCCTTCAATCCGATCGAATGATCTGTATGGAGGACGGAAAAATTGTGAGCGACGAGAGAATAAGGAGAAGCAATACCGAATCAAAGGAAGTGTGAACACAATGGGTAACAGGAAAATAGTACACCAAGTCACAAGGCAGTATATGAAAAAAAATCTTAAGCGTACTCTTATTTCCTACATTGGAATTACTCTTATGGTTATGCTTATGACTTGCGTTTTTGTGGGTAAAGATACTTTTTTGGAATACCTCTCAAATATGGCGGAGGAGCATTACGGAAAGTGGCACATCTCTTTTTATGATATTGACAGAGATCAGCTGGAAACCATCAAGCAAAAAGATTATATCAACGAAACTGCGATATCCGAGAATTTGTCATATGCGGAATTTCCGCAGACGGGAAATAACGCTCATCCTTACATTAACCTTCGCTGCTATTCCGAAAGCGCCTTTGATTGGATGAATATCAAATTGGCTGAAGGCAGACTTCCGGAACAAGACGGTGAAATCGTTCTAAGCAATACCGCTCTGAAAGAAGGAGCAAAAGTTTCAGTCGGCGATGAGATCGAGATTAAATGCTTCAGACGTTATTTCACTCATCTAAAAAAAGGAACAACTGTCTTTCCTTTTAACGATTTTTCTATCAGCGACTATGAAACAAAAGAAGCACCCGATGATTTTCCGGTTCTTGATTTCTTTGAGGATATAAGTGAATATATTGTCGAAAATCATAAACCGACAGGCTTTTCAAAAACTTATACAGTAACAGGATTTATTGAAGCGACCTCTTTTGAAAATGAAAACAGCGCCGCCTACCCCGCAATTGCATATGTTGACGAAAGCAGTATCCACAGCGAGAAATTCAACTGCTCGGTCAGAGTTGACGAGAAGCGTTTGCCGCCTTTTATCGAAGAGGATTTTAACGGTATGGTTGATGGAGAAAAGATCGTTTTCAATAATCAGTTCCTTGCTTTTTCCGCGTCATCGGGTCAGAGCGTTATCAACGGAATAATTATTGCGGCTCAAGTGTTTTTCACCTTGCTAATCATATTTGTTTCTGTTATACTTATATATAATGTGTTTAATCTTTCCTATGATGAGAGATGTAAGTACCTGGGGATCCTCGCTTCTATAGGAGCAACATCAAAGCAGAAACGAAGCAGTGTTTATTATGAAGCGTTTTCATTGCTTCTTTCGGCTCTGCCTGTTGGATTTGCAATAGGTTTGAGCATCGTTTTTGGCGGAGTAAGGATCCTGAGTCCGCTTGCTGTGAAGCTCATCAATTCCGTGATAATAACCGAAAATGTTCCTCTTAAATTAAAAATTACTCCTTTTGCGGTCTTACTCACCGCAGGTTTCAGTGTTCTGACCGTTTTGGTTTCTTCGATGCTTCCCGCACGCCGTATAAGCAAAATAGGTGCAATAGAAAGCATTCGCGGCAATTCGGATCGAAATCATACGAAAGCAAAAAAACGATCTTTGGTGAACCAAAAATTTGCTTTCCGTTTAAATGCCGAGGGTATGCTGTCCATTGGTTTTGCTTCGAATCAGAGTAAAAAAACACAGGGTATCGTTCGTGCGCTGGCTGTTTTTCTTATCGTGCTGGCTGTAACAGCATACGGTGCTCAGGCGGTTATTCAGATGATCGCTTACAAGCTGGACAATTCGTATGTTGTTGAATTTTCGGCTAAGGATGACAGAGAGTATCTGATCCATCAGAATTCCGAAGACGGTTCGGTGATAAAAAACATCATTGAAGAGCTTTCACAAACTAACGGGATCACAGATCTGCAGTATTTCTACATGGAAAAGTTCGGCAGAACGGATCCGGATGCATACAGCAATGAATACTGGGAGTCGTTTTACCAACTGATAAGTTCATACTACCCCGAAGGATTAAGCCGTGAAGATTTTGAAGAAAATTATAAAGATTTCTGTTCGTTAGAAGTTATTTCCGCAGATCCCGCGACATTTCAGGAGATGCTTGAATCTGTCGGAGGAAACACCGATGAATCTCTCGAAAATCGCTGCATTGTTTTTAGTTCGGCAGCAATGACTACCGATTCGGTAAATATTGACAACAAAAAAGTAGACTACCGGTTTATTCAAATAAATAAAATAACGGATCTCGAACAGGGAGATACGCTGCCACTGTATTTTACAGGTCTAAATGATAAAAACGAAATTGACGAAATATGCCTCGATATGACGATAGCGGGTTTTGGTACAAATGAGAACCTTCACAAATGGTTTACTTTTAACAATAAGAACATGATTGTGATCACCGAAGAAAAAACTGCGCTGGAAATAAATGATATTGTCGGAGAAATAAGTGAGTTAGAGACGACAATGTGGATCTCGGCTTTCTTTAATGCGGACAAAAACGATCCGGATGTTCAAAGCAAATTGAACGATCTTGAAAAAATGAGCGGCAAGGACATATTTTTTACTCGTACCGATAACATATCCACATCGGAAATGAAGGATCTTATCCAAGAGATGATACGCATCCTGATGATAGCATTTATGATTTTCAGTTCGCTTATCTGCTTTTTGAATATCTATAATTCTATTTCAGGCTTAATGGTGGCGCGCAGACCGGACTTTGCTGTCCTTCGTTCGGTGGGTATGACTTTAAAACAAATGCTGAAAATGTGCCGTTACGAGATGTATCTTATAATTTTCAGAAGTTTGGTGATCGCCGTGCCGGCAACATTTATTCTTTGTGCTGTGTTTAAGAACTTTATAATGGGACGTTTCGGAACATTTGAACTTAATTTCCCGATGCCGATCGTACTGTGTACGGCGTTGACAGCTGTTGCGGCAGCTTTGGGAATTGCGGCTGCGTGCTGCTTAAGAGAAAACAGATCCGATTTGATGAACGAAATCAAAAAAGGAAGTATCTGATAAAACGGGAGTGGTCATATGGTTTTAGTAGTTGAGGACGATAAGATAATAATTGAAGGATTGAAACTTTCTTTAATGCATGAAGGTTTTGACGTCCTTACTGCCGAAACAAAGGCGGAAGCGCTGTCTGTTCTGAACGGTGCAAACAGGGATAAGATAGATATCTGCCTTTTGGATGTGACTCTTCCCGACGGAAACGGCTATGAGATCTGCAGCGAGATAAGAAAATACAGCGATCTGCCGATTATTTTTCTGACCGCCTGTGATGATGAACTTCATACGGTGCTGGCGCTCGAACAGGGGGCGGATGACTATATCTCAAAGCCGTTTCATATCCGTGAGCTTATCGCAAGAATGAAAGCTGTTCTCCGCAGATTTCACGGGAATAAGTCCGAAATTAAATCCCATCAGATAGGCGGCAACCGAATCGATATTCAAACAGGTAAAGTGTATCGCGGCGGACAGGAAGTTTTACTCACCGCAATGGAGTACAAGCTGCTTTTGGTGCTTTTAAAGAACCGAGGACAGATCCTTTCAAGACAGCAGATCCTCGATATTTTATGGGACGATGTGGGTGACTATGTGAACGACAATACCCTGACTGTTTATATAAAGCGGCTGCGGAGAAAGCTTAATGATACCGACAGTAGTTTTATAGAAACCGTTCGGGGTATTGGATATCGGCTTCGAGGTGAAGGCGAATGATGTTCTTAATAACTGTATTGGTATTATGTATAATAATTCTTGTAGTATATATCTTAATAAAAACAAGAGCATATAACAAACAAATTGATTTTTTGATCGACTACGTTACGAAAGTTCAGGACAAAAATTCCGTTCCAAAAATAGAGGAACAGGCAGAAGGCAGAATTAGGATCTTACAAAGTGAGATCTATAAGCTGTCAACAGCACTTCATGAACAGTATTCAAGAGAGTCTGAAAAGAACCGCTATTTTGCCGATATGCTGTCAGATATTTCTCATCAGTTAAAGACTCCGCTGACTGCAATCACCATTATGACGGACTTGTTAAAAAGCGACAGCCTGACCGAACGTGAACGCAGACAAAGCATTCACCGCATTAACAGTCAGACAGACAGGATCACGTGGCTTGTGAGGACTTTGCTGACGGTTGCTCAGCTTGATGCAGGCGTACTCGTTTTGAAAAGAGAAAACGTCAATGCCGAAGAGCTTATAGACGAAATCTTCGAAGCATTAGCAGTTCTTGCCGATGTCAGAGGAGTGGAACTTACTAAGGAGATCAACGAAAAAACAGAATTGATCTGTGACAGACATTGGACATACGAAGCGTTATCAAACATTATTAAAAATTGTCTGGAGCACACCGATGACGGCGGAACGATTATCGTAAAAATAAACCGGTCAAATATTTCCACAGATATAATTATCAGTGATACCGGCGAGGGAATATCAACGGCCGATCTGCCTTATATTTTTGATAGGTTTTACCGTGGTCAAAATACCGACCCCAATAGTATCGGTATCGGTCTTGCATTATCAAAACAAATTATTTTGAATCAGAACGGTATGATCGGCGTGACAAGCGAAAAAGGAAAAGGAAGTGAATTTTCGATCAGGTTTTATCATCACCGAACAATATAACAGAAAAGAGTTCGGCTCTGCGATCTCAAAACGAGAGGTAAGAACAGCGACGAGCCTGATCACTTCTTCTCGTTCATCAGTTCAAATTATCCCGGGATCGCGCTCGGATATGACGGCTCTGTGCTGCCTTAAAATTTTTATTGACAAAAAGACTTTGATATGTTAAAATAAGTTTACGGATATAGCGTTTATGCTCCGTCTCGGTAGGCTTCGCCGTGAAAAAAATGAAGCCATTTTTTCTTGAAATGCGGGTGTGGTGGAATTGGCAGACACGCCAGATTTAGGTTCTGGTGGTTACCCCGTGCAGGTTCAAGTCCTGTCACCCGCACCACCTTATAGTGTCGTTTTTGATGCAAAGCAATGTGAGAAAAACCTCCGATTTCTCGGAGGTTTTCTTTATTTTATCATGCTTAAGCCTTACTTCCTTCTCGGTGCCGCAGCCGGGAGTTTTTTTATGAGGTGTTGCCTTTGCTTTTTTGGACAAAACTAATCGATAAACCGTAAAGACCATATTGCTAATTATCAAAATGATCATGGGATTGACTTATTATAAAAACTCAGGCATAGTGATACTTATTCCTGTTCTTCACAAGACAAGCTGATGTCAGGATAAGTGCAAGAATATCCGAAACGACTACCGACCACCATATACCGTTAAGCCCGAAAGCAAGTGGCAGAAACAGGACGCACAGCACCTGAAACACAAGTGTCCTTGCAAAAGAAATAAGAGCCGAAATAAGACCGTCATTCAGTGCGGTAAAGAAGCTCGAACCGTATATATTAAACCCGCACACAATAAACATTATCGAGCAGATACAAAATGCGTGTACTGTCATTTCAAGAAGCTCTGCGTCATATCCGACAAAGAGCTTTCCGAGCGGCGCTGCCAACAGCTCTGCCGCAGAAAACATTACTAAAGACATGATCCCGATTATTGTAAGGCTCTTGTGGAGAAGTCCTTTTAACTCGCTGTGATTACCCGCTCCGTGATGATAACCCACAACAGGTGCGCTTCCGACCGAGTATCCGATAAACGCGGCGATGAAAATGAAATTTACATACATCAGCACCCCATAGGTAGAAACGCCGTCCTCTCCGGCGAGCTTCATAAGCTGAAAATTGTACAGCATACTTACGATCGAAAGTGAGATATTTGACATAAATTCCGATGAGCCGTTTGTACAGGTCTTAATGACAACTCTTCCGTCAAAGCTCGTTTTCCCGAGCCGCAGCTTGCTTTTGTTTGGAAGAATGAAATATATCAAGGGTATGACGCCGCCGACTGCCTGTGATATCGCCGTTGCTGTTGCCGCGCCTGCAATGCCCCAGCCGAACACGGCCATAAACAGCCAATCGAGGAGCATATTTGTCAGCCCCGCAGCCACCGTTATGATAAGC
The DNA here is from genome assembly GCA_902773045.1 of uncultured Ruminococcus sp. Classification (GTDB taxonomy): domain Bacteria; phylum Bacillota; class Clostridia; order Oscillospirales; family Acutalibacteraceae; genus RUG592. The sequence continues at coordinate 7,779 of CACYDE010000139.1, forward strand.
CCGAAATTCGGCTTTTCCGCCGTTACAAGAAAGCTCTGGAATACATTCTGGAGCATAAACGCCGTGAGAGCAAGCAGAATTATTCTGCCGTATTCGACACAATAGGGCATCATCTCCTCCGATGCACCGAGAAGTCTTGCCATCGGCTCGACAAAGAGTATTCCGAAAACCGAGAACAGCAGACCTAAGATAATAATGATATATATCAGCAGTGAAAATATGCTGTTAGCCTTCTTATCACTTCCGAGCCCGAAGGTCATTGCCACAAGCGCGCTTCCGCCCGTGCCGATCATAAAGCCCACCGTGCCGAGTATCATAAGGAACGGCATGATAAGATTTATCGCCGCAAACGGCGTTTTGCCGACATAATTTGAAACGAAAAAACCGTCGACCACACCGTAAACAGATGTAAATATCATCATAACTATCGAAGGGAACGTAAACCGCAGCAGTCTTCCGTAAGTGAAGTGATCGGATAACTGTATATTCATAGCTTTTCTATCTTCTCCTTCATATCGTTATGATAGCTGCGGTTAAGTGCTAAGAAGCGGTCAATGTCCTCAGCCGACCAGCCTTCAAATATCTCCTGCTCGATCTGTATCAACCGTCCCGCAGTCCTTTCGGAAAGCTCCTCGCCCTCTGCGGTAAGAAACACCCTCACATTTCTTTTATCTCCCGATCTAAGCTCAACAAGCCCATTTTCCACCATTTTATGAAGCGCTGAATTTATCGTGGACTTTGTGATACCTGTTTTCTTATACAAGCAGCTTTGATTACAGCCGCTGCCATCATAGCACAAAACATATAAGATATTCATTTCCGTTTCAGTCACCCCGAGCTTTATGGAAGCGTCACGGTAGAGGCTGTCGATAGAGCCGAGAATACTGTACAGTTCATTCAGTTTAGTATCCATACTTTCCCCCTATGTACGATTTCGTATATTATCATATTACGAAACCGTACATTTGTCAATAGTTTTTTCACAGATTGGCAATATAACATATAATGCAGATGTCAAAAACAAGCATTCCGACGGAGATGATCCGAGGGAATGCTGTACGGTCAATTATAGCAATCCAAATAAATAGACGGACAAAAGGAGACGATGCCGGTAAGTGCAGAGCAAGGCGGAGGACGAAGGCATACTGGC
>CACYDE010000140.1 GCA_902773045.1 uncultured Ruminococcus sp.
CAGTAGTTTTGGCGATGGTGGAGTGATGAAAAGTGCCGCTGCTGCTGCAGCTATCGAAACGGTAAGCATAGGTTCGTTTTTTAAAAATTTGAGTATCTTTTTCATAAAAAGTTCCTTTGCAGACTTATTATTAGGTCATCGTCTATTATCATTATACCTTTTATTGGTTTGGTTTACAAGAGCAATAAAAAACAATATCGATATACATCGCGGAAAAGGCAGACCCGAGCCGGTCTGCCTTTGATTCATGTTATAACGGGTATTATGTTCCTGTGTTCCGGTGTTCCATTGTTCCACTTTTTCTATACGGTCACAATATCAAAAGGGCGTTTCCGCAGCGTTTCAAGCTCACTGACAAAAGATACATACTGTATAAGGCTTTTCAGATCACCTTTGGAGATCTGAAAATCGTAGTCGTTGTTTTCGTCTGCGTCGTCTCTCGCCATTAAAATGGGCTGGAAAATGTGCTCCATGCCGTACTTGACCACAACAAGGAGAATAGCTTTTTAGTGAACTCACATAGTTGTTGGTGGGTAATAACAAACGTGACAGGTCTCTTTTTAAATAATCTATTTATGTTATCACCTTAAAAGTTTTTCTTCTAATTTGCTTTTTATATCACATAATGCTAATTCATAGAATTTTTTGTATTTTTCTGAATTCTCTTTTTCTATTCTTTTTTTATCTTCTTCGTTACCTTCTTTCTTTTTTATTGTAATTGAAAAATCAATAGTTTCACAGTCAAAGGAACCTAATAGATACTTTTTTACTTTGTTCCCATCAGTTAAAGGATCGTAAAAATAAATCTTACCAATTCCCTCTGCTTTTTCACGCTTTTTGCGATTTATAAGCCACCACAAATCCATTTCTGAAAAATCTAATCCTTGCCCCAAAATATAAACATCGCCCAATATAAATGCGTCAAGCCAACTCTTCAGATCAGGATTTTGACCGTTTTTTAAAGTTTTTTGGTAGTAGTTGCCTCTTTTTTCAAAAAAGTTTATGAATTTCGATAATAGTTTTCCATAATAATAATGTCCAATTATCACACTCTGGTATTTCCTTGCTTCACCATGTATATGCCATATATTATTTGTATAACCACCAAATGTAAATTCATAAAATGTATGTAGAAGATATTTTGGCTCCGCTTTTTCAGTAGCTCTACTATGATTCTGATGTGTTTTTAAGATATTATCAGAAACTGTTTTTACATTTGTGCATGCACTTTCGAGTTCATAACTGTAATTTGTTGTTAAAATATGGTCGAATTTCATATTCAAAAGAGTATGAAGTTTATCCATATATTCTTCGTTGTCAATATTGCCATACATTTCCTTATGAAATTCTTTTAATTGTTCATCTACATTATCATCAGTTCTGATAACTATATCCAGCGGAAATGGAACTGCATGACTATCATAATCTGGTCTGTCAGCCACAACTGTCATTTTATCAAGTAATTGTTCCCAAGAATAGGAGCTATTAGCATAAGCTAAATTAATTCCATTCCCAAGTAATAATATTTGAGGCCGCTCATGGCGAGAATATCCATCATTCATAAAAAAATTCACCTCCCACGCAGCCGAAAGTTACCCCTCGGCGGCGTGATTGATATTATTGTCAGTTCTTTGCTTCCAGTTCTTTCAGCTCAGCTTCGAGTTTGGCAATCTCTGCTTCAAGCTCCGCTTTCTTCTGTTCTGTCTTGCTTATCTCGGCGTTAAGGCGGTTGATTTCAGTCTGCGCCGCCTGCGCTTTCTTCTTGCCAAAAAGCTTGCCGGCGTTGGCGTTGTAGATGGATTGCTGTTGTTGGAGGTCGGTGCGGTGAGAGGAAATCGTGCGGTGGAGGTCGGAGATTTCGGTGCGTTTTGAAGGGATTGTTCTTTTGAGATTGTTGATTTGCTGTTTGCGCTGTTGTGCTTCCTGATCTAAGCGTTGGCGTTCTTCTCGCTCTCTTATTTGTTTTGCTTTTTCATGGCATCGCTGTGCAAGTGTAGAGGAATCATGAAAGTACCCAAGTTTTTCAAAATAACGAGCTGTATTATTAAAATCTTCCTCAGATACTGAAGCGTTCATATAAGACAAAGCTCGTTGATAACGATACTCTAGGGCTTTCTCATGACACTGTGCAGCCATATTAACTGAATCATGGTAATTACCAAGTGCTGAAAATTCTTTTGCAGCCGTTTCAAATTGAACATCAGTTACAGATGAGATCATTGCTTTCAGTGCTTTCTGATAGAGATTCTCATTTGCATTTTCTCGACATTGTGCTGCAAGTTCTTTGGAATTTTTATAATCTGCAATTTCTCCAAAAAGTAACGCAGTGCGCCGAAATTTAATATCCGAATCAGCCTGTTCCATCATACTTAGCGCAAATTGATATTTTGCTTCTATTGCTTCAGTTTTGGCAACAATTTTAGCTATTTGACCGCAAAAACCAGTAAGCAAAACCTTCTTAGCACCTGACTCCAATAGTTCTTTCAGTTTACCATCAGCAAACTTCTCTGCCTTTTTATAATTCGGATTATTCAAATAATTATATGTGCATTCTGAAAGATCATCTGCAAAAGGGTACCTCAAATCTATTAACAGCTTGCAATAATACGCCCACCCGTTCTTTGGGTCAATATCAAGAACCTTTTCGGAGTACTCATCAGCTTTTTCCCAGTTTTCTTCCTCCAAAAACATAAATGCCCGTTCAAGCAGGGAATTAACAGTCGCATTTTGAGCAGTTTGTTGTAATACAAACGTACTCTGCACAGCCTGACTTTGTAACGGAATGATCTTCCCAATACCCCTCACAATATCCTGCATAAACCCGACCTTGCCCATGTCCTGCGCCTGCAAGTGCCTGAACTCGCCGGGGATATCGTAAGCGTCAATGTCCTTGTAGCACGGAATGAGCGTTTTCTTCTTGTCGCTCTTCATCATATCGAGGAATCGCGACCATTCGTTCTTTACCCACACGGCATTGAAATACTCGTAATCCGTGCCGATAACAAGCATGACTTTCGCCGAACTCAGCGCCGAGAAAATATACGGCTCGTACTCTTGACCGAGCTTGTCTTCAAGCGTGATACGGGCGAAAAAGACCTTGTAGCCCTTTTCCGTAAGATTGTCGTAAATATCCTGCGCAAGCACGGAGTCTATCGTGCGCTGACCGTCGTTCGCCGTCTCCTTATAGCAGATAAAAATGTCGAACGGGTCTTCATTCTTCGCTATTTCGAGTATGCTCTTTTGCAGTCGGTCTATCTCCTTCGCTTCGTCGCGGTAGACCTTACGCGCTACAACGTCGGCGTACTCCTGCGCCATATCGAAATTGTTGTCATCAAAAATGCTGTCGTAGCTCGTGCGGTGACAGGTGGGAATTTTCTTCGCCGTTGCCGGATCATCTACATATTCGATACCGTACTTGCACAGGCACAAGCCCCAGTATGCCTCGGCTTCCTCGGGGAACTCCGAGACGATACTCTCAAACACACCCGCAGCCTTGTCGAACTCATTCGCGAAACGCAGACGGTTGAATCGTCCACAAGCGGCAAGTCCGCACCGCACATTTTACACTTAAAAATTGCAATATTAATTACCTCCGCATTATATTATTTCTTATTCAGCTTGCAAAGCCTGTTTCGCTCAGCAAGCAAACCCTCGGCTTTTACCGCAAGCGACAGCGCGGTATCCTTCTCACCGTCAACGACTGCTCCCTGCAATTCGTCTATACAGGACGAAAGGTCGGCTTCGATATCCTTGAGCGCTTCATTGCTCACAATATCGCTGTACTTGATGTTTTCGGCGAGCTTTGCAACAGCTTTTCTTACATCTTCGTCTCCGCACTGATTTACAAGCACATTGACCTTAGATTCAATATTGCGCATAAACTTAACATCCTTGACGAGCTTTTTGTCCTGACGGACTATCTCGTCACGCATGGAGTCCGCGCCAATAAAGCCGACCGCCGCCGCGCCGAGCAGCAGTACATCAAACACAAGCACTACCCACACCGGCACATACGCGCCGAGAGCCATAAACACAAGCGACAGAACTGTCTGTGCAATGCAGTACACAACGCTGATACGCGCTATCGGAAAACCGTACAGCTTGCTGTTGATGTCCTTGCCCTCGTTAAACGCGATATGCATTACAAACGGCTGAACAGCAAGCGAGATCACGCTGAAAATGTATGTCACCCAAAACACCGCTCTTTTCGGGAACGGCACGGCAAACGCGATAACGCTGAACACAACAAAGATTATCGCCGTCACAATGATTATTCTTTTCTGATTTTTGGTCATGTTACTCATTTTCATTCTCCCTTTCTATTGCCGCACTCCGGGCAGAATTTTCCGGTTATTCCTTTGTTTCCGCAGGTGCAGTCCCATGTGCTGTTGTCAGGCTTTCTGCTGCCGCATTCGGGGCAGAATTTTCCGGTTATATTCTTGTTTCCGCATGAGCAATCCCAGGTTTCCTTTTCGGGCTTCTTTGCGCCGCACTCCGAGCAGAATTTGCCCGTGATACCCTTGTTTCCGCATGAGCAATCCCATGTTTCCTTTTCGGGCTTCTTCGCGCCGCATTCCGAGCAGAACTTTCCCGTTATACCCTTATTGCCGCAGGTGCAATCCCATGTCTCCTTCGGTTCGGTTTTTTTCGCGCCGCACTCGGTGCAGAATTTGCCTGTGATCCCCTTGTTTCCACACGAGCAATCCCATGTATTGCTGCCGGTTGAAACCTGTCCGGAAAGAACACTGCCGAATGTCTGGCCCATGTTCATAGATGTTTCGGCTACTGGATTGAGCGCGTCCTACGTCATGCCTATAACGCTGCCCATCGCGCCGAGGGATATGCCGAGTCCGGCAAGATCGCCAAGACCGTCCATAACTCCACCGCCGGAACCGTTGCCTGTCAGTCCGTTCTGCATAGCCTCCATGCCGACCATTCGCGCTGTCTCCTGCTGATAGGTGTAGCCCTTCATCTTCATTTCCTCGGCCTCAGCCTGCGCCTGCATACGGTACTTATCGGCTTCTGCCTGACCCTGCACACGAAGCATCTCGGCTTCTGCTGCCTTCTTGATCTTCATAGCCTCCGCGTCGCCTTGTGCGCCGATGATCTTCATTTTTGCGGCTGTCTGCGCTTCGACAGTCATTCTTTCCGCTGCTGCCTCGGCTTCCTTTTTCTTGATCTGCTGCTCTCGAACAGACAGATACTCCTGCGCGTACTGCTGCTTAAGTCTGCGGAAATTCGGGTCGTCGTCGGGCGTGACGATCCTGTTTATGTAGAATTCGGAAAGCTCCAGACCGTACTCCGCAAGCTCGGGCGCGATCTTAGTCTTGACAATATTCGACAGATTGATGAGGTGAGCACCTATTTCGAGGACGTTGATACCGCTCTCCTTGATCGCCTGTGCGAGACAAGACTTCACCTGTGTCATGACCATAGAACGGAAAACGCCCTTTTTATTTCCCTCTCCGAGAAGCTGAGCCTGCCCAAGACCGCCCGTTGTTCCGACAACCTTCAATAGAAGCTTTTTGGAATTCGCAACGCGCACATTAAATTCGCCGCTCGCGCCAAGCTCGATATGCATACCGGTTGCCGGGTCAAACATTCTAACCTTCGTGTCCGTACCCCACTTTATGCCCATTTGCGTGGACATATTGACAAAGTACACCTCAGAATGGAAAGTACCCTCGGTGTCTGTAGGAAGTTTATAGAGATTTTCAAGAAGCGGAAGCTGCTGCGTTTCGAGCGCATAGCGACCGGCGCCGAAAACATCAAGCGCCTGACCGTCCTTGAAGAAAATAGCCTCCTGACTTTCGTGAACAATTAGCTGCGAGCCGAGGTTAAAATCCTCGATCGGGTGCTTCCAGACGATCGTCTCCGCATCACCCTCGTATTTTATGATGCTCGCAAGACCATCTTTTTTGATATGCTCCTGAGCGACACGAGCAGGAACATCGTTATCGTAATCGCAGACGGGGCATACAAATCGCTGCGCACCCTTGCTTGCCGTCAGACGAACACCGCACTGACCGCAGGAGAAATCCTCCATTTTGGAGATATCCGACATCGCGTTTATCTGCTCGTGACAAACGGGGCAGATAGCCTTATCCGCCTTTGACTGATCAAAAACAACATCGTTGCCGCAGTGAGCGCAGGTACGGCTTGTGAGCTTATCCGTCCGCACGTTGATAACATTTCCGCAGGTGCAGTTGATCTTCTTTCTTGCAAAAAATCCTGTTTTGGCTTCGGCGAATCTTCCGCAGCTCGGGCACTCTATAACAAACTTTGACATAATTCTTTCCTCCAATTATTTTTCGTCGATGATTTCAATATGTTTAAGCGAGAACTCAATGCAGGTGAGCAACAGCTCATTTCGAGTTCTGCCTGTCATTTCGGCAACGCTGTCAATGTGAGACAGCATATCCTTCGGCAGCCTCATTGAGATAACAGTAGATTCTCCGGTGTATTTTTTAGCGGTCAATTGCAAAATTGGTTCCTTCATGTAAAACACCTCCATTTTAATTGTAATACATTTGTATTGCTATTTCAAGTAAAATTTTACATTTTTTATCATTTTCCGTCAAAAAATATCTATAAAACTCACAACTCAATGATCACCCGGAGCACTTGCCCGGGTGATCCCATTTCGCATATCAATACTCACTAGCCAACAGCATCGTCACATGATCCACATCGTCAATGACAAACACTGTCTGCTTACCTTCAAAATCGTAAGGCAGATAATACTCGACCTTGCCTTCCGGCACTTCCTGCTCGTGCAGAATTCTAAGCACACTGATGCCGTCTTTCGATATTCCTTCAAGCTTCATCACCTGCAGCCAGTTAAGCTCCTCGACCTTGTCAAGCATGACCTCGATGCTTTCAAACAGCATCAGCTGAATATCAAGCGGTATCTCCGCTACCACCCCGCGGGTGATGTACCTATGCGAATTGAACTTATACCCCATCGTCGTCACTCCTTCAATAATACTCATTTATGCAGACACGAGCTTCCTCCACGCACTGCCTCAGCAGATCGGTATCGTACAGCATCGTCTCTATTTCCTCGTCATCATAGCCCATCTCGTAAAGCAGCAGCAGATCATCCTGCGACAGCCCGAACGACGAGCAGACCTCGAACAGATCACCATACCCCATCTCGTCCAGATAATCGTAGTAGTTGTCCCAATATGAAAGCCGCCTGCCCAAGCCATATGTGTACCCATAATACTTTTCATCGACCATAAAGCAGCCGCGCTCCAACTCACCGTTTGAGCCAATACGAACGATCTCACCTTCTTCAACCGCCACTCCCTCAAAGGTATGTTTTTTGAGAAAACAGCGAGCTATCGCCTTCGCCATTATCTCCTTTGTCGAGGCGTACACATACAGTCCCAGCTCCTTAAAATGCAGCAGGCACAGAGGGTTATCACCCTTCGAGATGTAAAGAGTGTTATCGTCGGTAAGCATCGTAAACACAAAGCTTCCGAAAACCTCCTCGGACATTTTCGCAATCGTCTCAAAATTCAAATCTCCGTACTTTTCGAGCAGCTGTACGGCAACATAGCTATCGGTTTCGATACAGGTATTCGGCAGATTCTCGCTATCCTTAAGGTTCCGATCGTTGTAAAGCACGCCGTTGTGTGCGAGCGCAAAATACCCGTCCTTAGTGCGACCTAAGAACGGGTGGTTGTTATAGTTTTTCTTCGGACTGCCCTGAGTGGTCATGCGGGTATGCCCTATCAGGATTTTTGTTTCTGACGAGAAATAGAATTTCATCTTATGCGCCGGCTTAGCTTGCTTGTAGATCGTCATCTCGCCGTTCTTC
>CACYDE010000141.1 GCA_902773045.1 uncultured Ruminococcus sp.
TGGCTGGGACGCGGGCAGGTCAACAGGGGCGATGTAGTAATTTTCTCAGTACCAGACCGTGACGATTATTTGTGCAAGAGGGTCGTTGGCATAGGTGGTGATACCGTAGTTATCGAAGATGGCCTTGTGTATGTCAACGGAGAGAGACTTGCTGAGCCATATTTGGCTGAGGAAGGGTACACCTATATCAGAGAGGATGACTCTCGTCATGAGTACAGCGTACCGGCCGGCTGTCTATTTCTTTTGGGTGACAACCGCTTCCGAAGCAACGACGCACGGTACTGGGCTTGTCCATATATCCCCGAAACATCTGTTATTGCAAGGGTTTTAGGATAAAAAGAGGAGGCCGAGGGTCATTCCTCAGCCTCCCTTTCCATCCGCTGACTAACAGCCAGCAGAACATATCGTTGCACAGACTCTCCGGCTTTCTCAGCTGCAGCCTTGATTGCCGCTGCCTGTTCTTTGGTCGGTCTGACAATTATCTGTGCTCTGCGTCTCTGATATCGTTTTACGCATTCAGCGTTGGACATCTGGCATCATCCTTTGCCGGTTTTTTCTTTAGTTTATCAAAAAAATAATAAAAATACAAGGAGGCACAACAACATGAAATTCGTAGCACGTTATAAGTGTGCTGTGTGCAGCGCAGAGGTAATTTTAATCAGGGCTTTCGATTCGATCGAGGATGGGCGATCATGGCAGCAATGGGCCGAAAAACACGGCTGTATGTGCGTAAGTTGTCACCAAAAATCGCAGAATGAAGCGCAGCACAGGCAGCATTGTATTGATGCAGCAGCGTACGCGAGGAAACACTGCTGGCCAGAGTTGACCGGATCTCCCGACGATATTGCTGAGGCTGAGATAGTCAGGCTAAACGTGTCAAACAAAATCGGAACCATGTTGAGATTCCGGGAAATCCGTTATCTCGTGATAAGTTTTCAGGGCTCTTTTTTCGCCGCCCACACGGACGCGAAATGGTGGTTGCGGTACGAAGACAACCGTTCTCTGGTTGATTGGGCGACAGATTTTGCAAAATTCTGCACCGAAAAAAGCGTAGATTTAACCAGAGTATACCTTCGCTACCTGACCGTCGAGGAAAGGAAAACTGTTGATAAACAGATTATTGACACACCATACGTACGCAACAGATATCCTGCCGTATGGATACAAAACCAGATGCAGAAATCGTGGTTAACCGAAAAATGATGTAATAAGACCCGCCGCTGATGTGGCGGGTCTCATCTTGTTATCGATTATAATAAATACGTCGCAACAACAAGGTTGCGAAGCTCTCTTCTCCAGACATCTGATGTGCGAGATGAGGGAACTATGCAAGCAAAAAGATGTATTTCAGTATTTACAAAAAACTGTCCTCTCGATACTAAGCTAAAAAAAGAATGTGATCCAGAACCTGAAACCAACTGCTGCACAACGGATAGCTGAAAAGAATTATTTGAATTAAAGAGTCTTGAATCCTGACTGGTTTTTTCAAAATAGCTGTTATTTTTTTCAAATAAAGAATCTTGAATATTCAAATACTTCTTCGAGGAAATACCCGTCGACTTGACAAATAAATATAAGGTCAGTAGACTTTTTATTGCATAGAGACAGAACCCAATTTTGAGTTGGGTTCACTTTTTTTGCCCTTTTTTGATACTCAAAAATGGTCTTGCGCTCACGCGCAAAATGCGGGCTCGGTTGATGCCTAACTAATCAACCAAAATGATATTGATATTCAGGGGATAAAAAAACTATGGCTGAAGTATATTGTGTCGAGCGAACGTACGAATGCGGTTGCGTCGGGGAAAAAACAAAATTTTGGATTGAAGCCAAAAGAACCCCAAAGAAAGTTGGGCGGACCGCAAAAACTTCCATCCGAAAGCAACAGAATAACAAACTCGCAGCCATCAGGCAGCTTGCCAGAGTGCTTAACGCTAATTTTCAAAACGGAGACTGCATGCTGGGCCTGGACTATGCTCCTTCCGGAATGGCAAAGCTTGTTGCGCTCGCAGAAAAAAAATGCCCTAAATTCTCTCATTTGTCAAGTGAAGAACAGGATTCCATCTTGTTCGCGATTGCAGAACACGAAGCCGTGCTCTGCCTCCGGCGTGTCAGCGGAGCCATGAAAAAGAGAGGTCTGGGACTCAAGTACGTAATAATTACCTCTGACAGAGACGGTGGCACCGGTGAGCGTAAAAGAATTCACCACCATCTGGTCGTTAATCGCGAATCAGTTCCTTTTTTCTCCAAGAAGTGGGAAAAAATGGGGTCAGTGGACTGGGAGTTCTTTGCTGGTCAAAAAGATTTTTACCCCGTTGCTGAATACTATCTGCGCCAGGTACGACACATCCCCAATGCAAAACAATACATTTGTTCCCGGAACCTTCTGCGTCCGCAGCCGCAGGATCGCATCCTGGACGGAAATGCCGAACTGATCGTTCCCGCAGGCGGAACTCTCCTCTTCAGACAAGTATCAACCAATGACCACGAGACTCTTTTTGCCAGCGAATATATCCGCTATCTCCTGCCAAAAAAAGGCCAGTATATCATGTCGGAATACCAGTAGATTTATTGAAGGAAGAGAGAATTGACTTCTGACGCCCACATTAAAATTATCGATTTTCTTGAGAATTGTGCCGCAGGAAGTGTATTTGTGCGTCAAAACGTAGAAAACCACTTGATTATGCATGTACATAACACGAAGAAAAAACAAAAATGATCACCAAAAGCCACCGAGATGTATAGATATGAATTATATGGCCTGTTTTTATGGGTATAAATTCATTACTGACTCAGGCGCAAAACCAAAAAACCTTCGTCAAAACGTAGATTATTCCTTTTGATACAAGTCATTTCTTTGTGCATCCCGCTGCTTTGTTGCGTGAGCAGCACACAACTTGTTACAAAATGGTGACAAATACCGTAAAAATCCGCTTTATCGCATGTTTTTGAGTTTTTCTCTTCCCTCGATGATATGAAAATAGTAAATATTTATAAGAAATGATCTCGCCAAACTCTCCTGCTTTGTGGCCAACTATCATTTGTTAGGAAGACTTTCTTATCCTGTTCCATATCGTGGAAAGTCTTGCTTATTGTGTCTTATCATTTTCCTTTTTTGTTGGGAATAGAAGGTTCTCGATTCTTTCCTCCGACATTTTTTTAACCTTTTCTTTAATTCCTACATAAAAATCTTGGACCGTCTTTGAATCCCTGTCACCAAGATGTACCTGAACTTCTTTTAGACTCGCTCCGGCTTCAACCAGTAAGGATCCCGATGTATGTCGAATGTCATGTGGGCTCATAGAAGGTAGGTCATGACGCTCCACAAAATCACTCATCATTCGTGTTGGAGTTGTTGGGTACAATGGAAGAAGCGTATTTTCTTCGCGGCAAAAAATATAAGACTCTTTTTCAAGCGATCCGTACTTTTTTGTTTGGCTCTGTTCAAGTAGTATCAGCTGGTCGTAGAGGAACCCGCTTAAGTACGCTTTTCTCTTACGTTTTCCCTTGAGTTCTCCGATATGGATTTTGCTCATGGGATCATCATTTTTTTCAGCGGATGAATCTATTGTCACGTTGCGGACTATATTAAGATAACGATCTTTCTTTTTAAAATCTCCCCACTGCAGGCCTACCAACTCTCCGCGTCTTAACCCAGTAAATATCAAAGTATAAAGCAATGTTTGCCACCATAATAGTCTTTCAGGGGAACCCCAGTATTCTTTCTCTTTATCGGAAAACAGTGCCGCCGTGAATTCACGTACCTCTTCACTATCCAAAAAATCAACTTCTTTATCCTCGCGGGTAGGTCGATCATTCTTTCGTACTTCTTCGCATGGATTCACTTTAATATACTTTATATACTTCGCATAGCCTAAAATATTCTTTAAGGTTGAATACCGGTGTTGAATCGTCGTCTTTCCAATTGGTTTTCCGTTTTGATTCTTTTCCTCTGTCCGTAAGTATTTTAAGTAATCGAGGACTTCTTCCAAATCAAATGAAGCTAATCTAATATCTGGTCTATTTTTATTTAAGTATTCTTTGATTCTTTTTGACATCGATAAGTAAAAAGCTATAGTATTAGGCGTATGGTTCCCATTAAGAACATGGTCAGGATACCATTTTTCATCAATAAACTCGACGAGCGTCATTTTCTCACTTTTTTTCTTTTTGCTTGCTTTTTTGTCTTTATTGTTGCTATACTCATTGCATGTCTCTTTCTCCCAATTATCTGCCAACCTCTGTATCTCTTTTTTCTCGCGGGCGGGAGTTAATCCTTCAGGACGAGGGAAAGTCTTTGAAGCAAACACCTGACGGTTTTTTTCATCGCGCCCCAAACAGATGCGCACACGATAGCTGATGATCTTTCCGTTTTTCCCATAATACGGTTTTGGATTCGCCATTGTCTTTCTCCTTTTTTGTCAACAGATTTTTTCAACAAAGTTATTTGACGATGTAAAACGATAATCACTTTTATAAAACGATAGTACCATATTATCATAACGATTTCAATAAAAATCAAACAATATTCTACGATAGTCAACGGTTATGGCTTGGTTCGGGACCAAGAGGCCCGGAGTTCAAATCTCCGCACTCCGACCAAAAGAACGGCAGAGGGTTTTTCCCTCTGCCGTTCTTTTCATCCGGTGAGCGATCTTTGGTTTGCGGGCCTCTTGTCGAACCAAGCGCAGCTTGGTTCGGGAAA
>CACYDE010000142.1 GCA_902773045.1 uncultured Ruminococcus sp.
ACGTTAGTATTCCTGCAAAAATTTGCCTTGTTCAGAACAAATTATCCTAAGCATAAATTGAAAATTTATTTCTTCACAGTTCCTTAGAAAAAGTGAAGCTTTGGCAGAAAGCTTCACTATCAGAAAGTCAGAACACGTCCTTCTCGCCGTGAAACGGCGACGTAATAAAAACGAAAAAAGCGAAAAGACAATAAAAAATTAATGAGGTGATTGAAATGACAACTTTGGAACAGATGGGTCAGAACGCGAAACAGGCAGCTCGTTTCCTGCTCACGGCAGGCGAACTGAAAAACAAAGCGCTGCTTGCGATCGCCGACGCGCTCATTGAAAACTCGGAGGATATCGTAAAAGCAAACGATATTGACATTAAAACTGCACGTGAAAACGGAACGAGAGAATCTCTCATCGACCGTCTTACTCTGACGAAGACTCGTATCGAGGGAATGGCTGACGGAGTCCGTCAGGTTGCCGCACTTCAGGATCCCACAGGGGTAGTTCTCAGCGGCTCGACCCGTCCGAACGGACTCAGAATTGAAAAAGTGCGTGTTCCGATGGGTGTTATCGGAATTATCTATGAAGCTCGTCCGAATGTAACGTCCGACGCTGCGGCATTATGCCTTAAATCGGGCAACGCAGTGATATTGAGAGGCGGCAAGGAGGCTATCAATTCCAATAAATGTATTGCCGACATTATGAGAGCGGCGATCGAAAAGGCAGGTCTGCCGAAGGATTGTATTGCGCTTGTCGAGGACACATCACGTGCGTCCAGCGTGGAACTCATGCAGCTTTCGGACTATCTTGACGTTCTCATTCCGAGAGGTTCGGCGAGTCTTATCAACGCTGTTGTGGAGAATTCAAAGGTTCCCGTGATCGAAACGGGAGTCGGAAACTGTCATGTTTACGTTGATGACAGCGCCGATATCAACATGGCGGCGGACATTATATTCAACGCAAAGACTTCGCGTCCTTCCGTATGCAATGCTATCGAAACTATTCTTGTCCATAAGGATATCGCAGAAGCTGCACTTCCGAAGATCAAAGAAAAGCTTGACGAAAAAGACGTTACTCTTCGCTGCTGTGAACGTTCCGCGAAGATCCTCAGCGGCGTTGAAAATGCGGTCGAAGAAGATTGGTACAAGGAGTACGGCGACTATATCCTTGCAGTTAAAATAGTTGACAGCATTGACGAGGCTATCGCCCATATCGCAAAGTATAGTTCCGGTCACAGTGAATGTATCGTAACAAAGGATTACGCAAACTCTCAGAAGTTCACCGATGAGGTCGACTCGGCGGCAGTTTACGTTAACGCTTCAACGCGTTTCACCGACGGGGGAGAATTCGGACTTGGAGCCGAGATCGGAATTTCAACTCAGAAGCTTCACGCAAGAGGTCCGATGGGACTTAACGAGCTTACTTCGATGAAATTTGTGATCCGCGGAAACGGTCAGATCAGATAATTTTTAGTATCAAAAAATACAGCTCCGATTTTCGGGAAGTACCCGGGATCGGAGCTTTTTTGCAATCATTGTCTACAACTTAAGCATGTTCCCTGTCGATTCGAGCTTATTCTTCGATCAAAGCTATTGTCGTCACCCATACCCCCAAGCCCCCCTTTCCCTCAAGGACAAGGGAGCTTTTAGGCTGTGGGCTTCGCCCACGCCTATCGGGGACTGCGCGTCTCCGCTGCCGTCGGGGACGGTTTCCAACCGCGTCGGTCGGTGCTGTTGCCTTGCGGCAACGTCTGCCACCTGTAGACCATTATTAGGTACGATTTTGGACGCGGGCGATAAGTTGGATAAATAATTCAAGTTGGTGCGCGTATTTGCTTGGCGGCGCGTGCCGCCCCGGCAGACTGCGTCCCCGAACTCCTGCATTCGAACTTTATATTCTCTTAAGTGGTGGATAGCGTTTTTGCCATATACCGTTGAGCGTTAAAAAAATGCCGATGAGGTGAAATCGCTTTATTTCGGATTTTTATGTGTTATAATATTATCACAGGGGAGGTGAACAGATTGAAACTGAAATTTATCTTTGACATGGAAAAAGACGAAGAGATCATGGCAAGCCTGCACCGCAGAAATGATTTTGCAAACGAACTTGAAGAGCTGGTTACGAAGTACAACGGCGAGGACAGTCTTGCGGTATATACCGATGACGACATTAAGATCCTGAAGTTTTCGGACATCGAATGCGTCACCGTAATTAACGGAAAGAGTCAGGCGGTTGACAGGCAGGGAGAATTTTACAGAGTGAAACGCAGACTTTATGAAATCGAAGAAATTCTTCCCGCGTCGTTTGTCAGGATCAACAAATCGTCGATCGCAAACAAAAAACACATTGAAAAATTCTCGGCGGCGTTTTCCGGGGGTGTTGATGTGGTATTCAAAAGCGGTTATAAGGATTATGTTTCAAGACGCTGTTTTGCGGAAATAAAAAAGGAGCTGAAGTCAAAATGAAAAAATTTGTTGTTGATTTTATTAAAAGAGGCATTATGTTTTCCGTTCTCGGCCCGGTCATTATGGCGGCGATTTATATTGTTCTTGAGGGTCATGATGTGGTTCACAGCGTCACCGTTCATGAACTGGCTCAGGGGATCTTTTCATCGGCAGTTATGGCGTTCATCGCAGCGGGGATCTCGGTAATTTATAACGTTGAAAAGATCGGGCTCGGTCAGGCGTCGCTGATCCAAGCAGCGGTTCTTTACTTTGATTATCTTTTGGTTTACTTAATGAACGGCTGGATCCCCGGAAACGGAAAGAGCATTTTAATTTACACGATTATTTTTGTGTTTGTATTTATGATTATATGGGTAATGATCTACCTTTTAATAAGAGCTTCCATCAAAAAAATGAATGAAAAGATCAAAGTGTGATTTTAGGGTGTGTTGACATTGATTCAACACACCCTAATGAATTTCTAAAGAAGACTATTGGCAATACCGCACAGAGATTGTGCCGAAGATGCGCAGTAGATTGTTTCGGCAGAGTGCATAAAACTACCGTAGGAATACTGACGTACCCCAAGGGCACTTCCTTCAGGCGTATTTCAAGGTGGTTTTGTGTACTATTAAGTGACACCTCAAGAACGCAAGCCGTAAGGCGCAGCGTGATTGGTAGGTGGAACTTATGCGTAGTGCAACGTAGCTGACGGAAAAAGATCAAGCAGA
>CACYDE010000143.1 GCA_902773045.1 uncultured Ruminococcus sp.
ATAAATACAAAAATAGCCCGGCATTAGGCCGGGCAAAAAAATTACCATGATACTTCTGTTACGCCGGATCTCCTGTAAGAAAGGGCAAGGGATCTGATTTTTTCGATCTTGTCTTTTCTCTTATACAGGAATGTCTTTGCGTCTTTTAAATAGTTTTTATCCAGACATAAAAAACCGATCTCCGTATTCGGGTCTTTTGTCTGGCTTAACATTGCCCTTATTTTTGCCAGTTCTTCATCCGATTTTTTGGTGATGATGGAAATGGCAAAAGGGTCACCTTTTTCGACAAGGGATAAAAGGGACGGGACTCTTTCATTGGAAAGGGCAAGATAATTGCCGTCCGCTTCCCTTCTCTGCGATTTATTGTCTACTTTATTCCTGTTCTCAAACAGAACCACCCCGACCGGCATTTCAACATATCCGCCCATGCCGGATGTAAGCCCTAACAGCTTCAGATCTGAATCTGTTAGTTTCTTCCTTCTCTTGCTTTTTGGTTTATCATATTCAGGAAGCGGATACCCAAGGATCTCTGTCCACGCCTTTTCAAGACTGTCGTTATAACGAAGGCCTTCTTTCAACTCTACCAGGTCAAATGAATGGAAAGTTTTTCCGCAGGCGAAGCAATGCCCGTGATCCTTATAGAGTGTGCAGCTTGGCTTGTGGTCCGGATGGAACGGGCATAAGATCTGGTTGTTGTTTACTATTTTGATCCCATAATAGGCAACAGCCTTTCTTATGTCATCTGCCCCGCCCTTTTTCAGGGCAAATTCCACTTCCTGTTTCGCTTCCCCTCTTAGCATAAAACATCACCTTCCAGTCTCGGGAGCCAGTCTTCGATAACCGGTCTCAGCTTTTCTTTTGGAACGCAGTCGGAAAGGGCTGAATTTTCCGCCGGCGCCATGTCAATAATATAGAAGTCATCCCCGTTCTGCATGACGTCCAGCGACCACTGCCCGGTAAGCGCAAGGTCAGGCAGAAGATGCCCGACTTCCTTTACCACCCGGTCTACGTTGTTTTCATATCTTTCCATCAGGACGTTCTCATGGGAGAGATAGATCACATAGTCGTGATAATCATGCGGGCTTCCCGCTATAGAGCCTTTCTCAAAACGAGCCTTCATGACATCCGGCCTCCAGTACGGGCTTACTCCGAGGATCTCATCCGAATCGCAGTCGATAAATACGCGGTATTCCGTATGCAGCGGCATCCCCTTATATATACAGGGATTGTCTTCTACATCTTCAATGTATTCACGCACACACCACTCGTTTGTGGTCGAGACACCGTAGATAGGTGCAGGCTTGTTTGTCAAATGCGCCATACAGTTCGCCTGGTAGTGGATGAAGAGCAGGTACTCTCCAAGCTCCCGTACTTCCTTCTCGCCTTCTACCTTCGCATTCCGGAAATCATATTTTGAAGAATATGTCCCTGTCTTGATGAAATATTTTTTATTTACATCAAGCCCGAAAGCCTCCATGCAGAAATCGTCCACGATCTTCAGCGTTGACGGGGTCAGCGAGAAATAATCGAGGCGAGTCAGCTGCAGGATCGGCAGCGGGACTTTAATGATCTTTGTCTCCGGTATCTTGAAAAAACCATGTTTTTCGGCGGCAGCTTTGACCGCCGGAAACCAGTGTCCGATCGATGTCCGGTTTCTTTCAAGGACTTTATACAGGACAGGATCCAGATCCATGACATCCAGCCCGCCACGAAAATATTCATATAAGAATTTTTTCTTTTTCGGATTCGTTTCTTCAAGAAATTTCTTATAGAAGAACATTACGGATCGGTAAGATGGCTCTCCCACAATATCCTTCTTATACATCGAACCGGTAAGCTGCGGCCTTACCTCTTCCGGTATTTTCTGCAGCATCTGGTTCGTTACAAGAAGATTTTCCGGCAAGCCGGTCTGTAAAGCATCCTTATCCAATGAATAAATAAGTTCGCTTACGATCCGTTCCATAGTGGTTTTTAAATATTCCTCATCATAAGCGATCTCTTCTTTTTTCCGCACCTGTCCCGATGCCTGTTTCGCAAAAACATCAAACAGGTTTTCCGGCATCTCCTGATCAGAAATTATCTTTTCCTGATAAG
>CACYDE010000144.1 GCA_902773045.1 uncultured Ruminococcus sp.
GCCAGTATGCCTTCGTCCTCCGCCTTGCTCTGCACTTACCGGCATCGTCTCCTTTTGTCCGTCTATTTATTTGGATTGCTATAGTATTACTATAAGAGCAAAATTATAAGCCGTATATGCTGATAATTGCATATACGGCGAAAAAATGAAATTATAGAACAGTTGATATTTGCCCCTGCTGATAAATTCTGACTTGCTGAAAGAAACGTATGCTCCGTTTGTTAAAAAACGGAGCAAAGAACTTCCGATATTGTTTTGAGAGTAACGGAACAGCCTACGTTATCTTTGATGATTAATCAGAGAAGACCTTCCAGTTCAAATGCATTTCTGAGATCTTCAATAATATCCTCAGCGTCTTCAAGACCGACGCTCATGCGGAAGAAGCCGTTGTGGAATTCTTCGGGATAGAGATACTGACGCTCGTCATTTTCTCCGATAAATGCGATCAAAGTTCCGTCGTGACCGAGTGAAACGGCTGACGTGATAACATTAAAGTGAGTTACAACACGGTTGTATGTGTCATGATCGGCATTAAGTCCGAACGAAAGAACGCCTCCGAAACCGTTTTCCATCTGAGAAACCGCGATGTCATGATCTTTGTGATCTTCAAGTCCGGGATAAGCAACAAAGCTTACACCCTTAACCGTTTTAAGGAAGCGTGCGACTGCCATTGCATTATCGTTGTGTCTTTGCATACGCATCGGGAATGTTACTGCGCCGCGCATGATGAGCCATGCGTTGAAAGGACTGATCGTTCCGCCGAGGTTGACCTGAGACTGATAGCGAACTTCATCGAGATATTTTTTCTTTCCAATGATAGCTCCTCCCATTGCGTCACCGTGACCGTTGATGTATTTCGTCAGACTCTCAACGACAAAGTCTGCTCCAAGTTCGATCGGACGTGTAACGTAAGGCGAACAGAAAGTGTTGTCGACCGAAAGAAACGCGTTATTGTCGTGAGCGATTTTTGCGAGCGCTCTGATGTCGCAGATCTGGAGAGTGGGGTTGCCCGGAGTTTCAACGTGAATGAGCTTTGTGTTAGGGCGGATCGCTGCTTTCACAGCTTCAAGATCGGAAACGTCAACTATGGTTGTTTCAACGTTGAACTTCTTGTTGAAAAGCTCGTTAAAAAGTCTGTACACAGCAATATATGTAATTTTTGAGAAAATAACATGATCGCCGCTTTTCAGAAGAGCGAAGAACAAACCGGAAAGTGCCGCAACTCCGCTTGCGAGTACAACACAGTCTTCTCCGTTTTCAAGATCCATGAGTTTGTTTTGGAGGTCTTTCTGATTGGCTCCGCCGTTTCTTGTGTAGATATTGATGTTGGGATCGCTCCAGTTTGCCGCGCTTGCGTCATAGGGGAGAACATAGCTGTTTGCGAGTGTGATCGGGTGCTGGATCGCTCCTGTAGCGGCGTCGACTCCATTTCCCGAATGAATGGCTCTGGTCTGGAAGCCGTATTTTTTTTCGTTGGAATTCTTTTCCATAATTTTCACTCCTGAATACTAAATTTTAACCCGTAATAGATTTGCCACTGTTCACAGTTCCTTATTGACAGAAAATTCATTAACGATGATTCCTTCATGCAAAATTACGCGAAGAAAAATTTTGCTCAAGCTGTGGATAGTGGATTTTTACAGCTGCATATTACATTATAATACTATTTTAAAAAAAATTCTACCTATTTTAAAAAAAACTGAAAATAATTATGATCTTTTAAATATCAAAAAGACCGATTCTGCATATTATGTTTTTGGAAGCAGAATTTTTCATCTGTCGGGTCTTTTTTTGCGATATTTTTACGAAGGGAATGATTTCGGTTATGGCTCAGTTTACAAATCAGGCGCAGCTGACCTATAATAATACCGTGACGGTTTCAAATTTTGCAGTCAGTGAAATACAGGATGTTTTGGCAATAAACAAAACAGCAGTAAAAGATGTGTATACTCAGAATGATACAATAACGTATGTGGTAAATATTATAAACTCGGGAAATTCGGATCTCACAAATCTGACTCTGACCGATGATCTGGGAGCATACGAGTCTGCTTCAGGAACGCTGATCCCGCTCACCTACGCGGAGAATACATTGACCTATTTCAAAAATAATGTTCTCCAGCCTACTCCTACGGTGAATGTAGGAACGGAGCTTGTTGTTTCGGGATTTTCCGTTCCTGCGAACGGTTCGGCGACTTTTGTTTATGAAACCGGAACAAACGAATTTACTCCGCTTGAACAGGGAAGTTCCGTCACAAACACGGCGACTCTGACCGGAAATCTTACGACAGTCACTGCGTCCGAAACAGTAAGTGTAAGCACTGAACCCGATCTTTCGATCATGAAATCAATTTCGCCTGTTCCTGTCATGGAGAACGGCACGGTAACTTACACATTCTTTATCCAAAATATGGGTAATTCTCCCGTTACGGCAGGAGCAGTAATAACGGATACGTTTAATCCCGTAATTTCGAATGTTACCGCCACATTTAATGACACTCCATGGGTGAACGGTGTTGATTATGTTTACGATCAGACAACGGGAGTTTTTACGTCAGCGGCAAACCGTGTGACCGTAGACGCAGCGGCTTATGCACAAGATCCTACAACGGGAGTGGTAACGGTGGATCCCGGAACTTCGACTCTTGTGATAACGGGTACTTTGTAACCGGCATTCCGGAAAGCTGCTATACGCGCAGGTTCTTGATGAGCAGTAAGGATTATTTTCTTCGGAAGAAAAACATATTGGAATAATATTTATATTTACAGATCAACAAAGGCAGCAGCGAAGCATATTATCTTAGGAACTGTTCATAAATAACTTTTCATTTCTGCTTGTCTAATTTGCCCCGAACTGCGTTAAATTTTCTTGAAATACGTCAGTATTCCTGCGGCGTTTTTATGCACTCTGCCGAAAAAATCTACTGCGCATCTTCAGCACAATCTCTGTGCGGTATTGCCCTAAGCATAAATTGAAAATTTATTTCTTCACAGTTCCTTACAAAAAGACAAAGGTAATATTTTCATAGTAAATTCTATATACCGCAGAGAATACTTTTTGTGTTCTCTGCGGCATTTCCTTATATCTTATATGTTGACGTTATAATTTAAATGTTGTACAATAGAATAAAAGAACTAAGGCAACACCGCACAAAGACCGTCTAACGATACCCCAAGGGCATTTGCAGCACAATCCAATCAGCCTGCGCCTTGCGGCTTGAC
>CACYDE010000145.1 GCA_902773045.1 uncultured Ruminococcus sp.
ACGCCAGTATGCCTTCGTCCTCCGCCTTGCTCTGCACTTACCGGCATCGTCTCCTTTTGTCCGTCTATTTATTTGGATTGCTATAAGTCCTCAGCCTGAATGCCAACAAAATAATCAGGTAAGGACGAATACTTTGATTATCCGGTTTTTTTATATTATTACTTTCACGGTGTCACCATCCCCCCTCTTTCTCAAGGAAGAGAGGGCTTCCGGGGATTTTGTGTTGAAATATTTTTCCCGCTTACAGCAATGATATTAACTGCTTTTCAACTTTTTACGATCGCCTAAAAAATACAAATACAAAATGTAAAAAATCAAAAATCAGCGCTCGGATCCGCGAATGATTATCTCTTTCTGAAGTTCCTTCATGATCTTGTCATAAACTTTCCAATCGGGCATAAACTCCGTGAGCTGATCGTAAAAAGCCTTTGAGTGATCAGCGTGAAGAAAATGAGTGAACTCATGACATATTACACCCTCGATACATTTTTCGGGAAGCTGGACAAGATACGTGCTGAAAGTAAGAAGAGATCTCCCCGGACGACAATTCCCCCAGCATGAAACCATTTTTTTGAATCTTATCTCCTTAGGAAAAGAAATGCCTTTTTTTCGAAAACGAGGATAGAGATCTTTGCACATTTTCACTACTTTTTTCTCACATTCGTCCCTGAGAAAATTTTCCGTCAGCCTTTCCCTCAGCAAAAAGTTGTCCGGTTCCGTAACATAAAGATAAAGAACATCGTTACTTATTTGAACGGAATTTGTACTTGACCGAACTACGGAAACAGTTTTCTTCTCTCCCAAAAAATAAATATATTCCCCGTTTTTGAATTCTTTGGGCTTTGGCATTTCTTCAGCCAGATTTTTCTGCTTTTCGATCGTTTTTTCGATGAAATCGGAATTATCTTTCAGGAATTTTTCGATCAGCTCTGTTTTCGCAGACATAGGAGCAGAAACACGGATCCCTTTCCGGATACTTATTGAGAGATTTATCCTTTTAATTTTTTTGAATATAAGTTCATACTCATATTCTTTTCCGTTGAGAACGATCTTTCTTTTTCCGCTTCTCTGTTTTGGGGGAATATTTCCTTTAGGATCTATATTCTTGAATTTTTCAAGAGTTTCTAATATTTTTTCTGATTTAGATTTTAAAACTTTTTCTACCAAGTCCGGATCTATACCGTAAGGAGCAGAAACATACAGCCCTTTTTCGGGAGTGAGCCTGATGTTTATATTTTTGACATTTTTCATTTCCAGAGTATATTCAACCTTTACCCCATTCAAAACAATAGTCTTTTTCATCTTTAGATTTCCTTTTCGTGTTTCTTATATGATAACACATTTTGGGCTGTAATATTTTAATTTGTTTTAAATTTTCGGAAAAAGTCCGTTAGTATTACTTACAATTTGTTTTTATGCGAATCAATACTTCACACAAATTATATTTATTAAATAATTTTAGATAGATATAAATATACTTTTAATATTATTAATGAGGCGATCAAATAATACAATTTAACGATTAACGTAAAAGTTACGCGAACTATACCGGGGTGCAGGGGCGCGCAGCGAACAGTTATTTATTTGCGATCATTTAAGGCAATATAACGGATAAAAAACAGTTTTCAGAATCTCGGAAAGATTTCCGATGTGCTGGTCAATATGCGGCTGTTGCTTTTTAAATTTCTGTGTGATATAATTCTGTTATCACAAACATTATGTCGGGGAGATTCCAAAATGAGAGTTTATCTGGATATACCCTATGAAAAGAAAGATCTGGCGATGTCATTGGGCGCTCGCTGGAGCGGTTCAACAAAGAAATGGTATACATTTTCAAAGCCCGAAAATTATATTAAGCTTTCCGAATGGATCCTTAAAGACAATTATGATGTTATAATTGCCACAGAATTTATTTATGTAATTGAAGGAACAGCTCACTGTTGGAGATGTGGACTTCCGACGACGGTCGTGGGTCTTGGCGTCGGTGAATTTGAACATGTTTTCGGAGGAGCCGATGACCCTCACTACGAATATATAGACGAATGTCTGAATCCCGGGATCGAATTTCACCTTGCATGGGCAGAAAAAGAATCGGATATCCCTCCTATGCTTCTCGATTATCTTGAAAGCCATTATTCTCTTTCAACAAGCTACAGCAAATCCGTGGGAAGAAAATACTTTGCCAATCACTGCGACCACTGTGGAACAATACAGGGAAATTGGTTTCTTTTCATGTCTCCTCAAAGTCCTCTTTCTTCACTTGCGGAAAAAAGCCGCCTGATCGACAGAATGAGCGCTTTAAAAATCAAATGTATCCCCATCTGTGATAACCTTATTCTGAATTGGAGAGTTATTCTATCTCCGAACGACTATGCATATCTGACGTATGGTTCAGGCGAAAGCCTTGTTTTTTCAACAAATCCGAAAACAGACTATGTTTCCTACAAGGAACTATACAAAAGACAGCATGATTTATAATTTTGGAGTTATAATATTTACAATTATAGCAATCCAAATAAATAGACGGACAAAAGGAGACGATGCCGGTAAGTGCAGAGCAAGGCGGAGGACGAAGGCATACTGGC
>CACYDE010000146.1 GCA_902773045.1 uncultured Ruminococcus sp.
GCCAGTATGCCTTCGTCCTCCGCCTTGCTCTGCACTTACCGGCATCGTCTCCTTTTGTCCGTCTATTTATTTGGATTGCTATAATATTCAATTAAAACCTTTAAAAGAATTTCGAAGATAATTTTCGAAAGACGAGGAAGCGGGCGCAGGAATATGAATACGGTTAAAAAGAGAGTCAAAAACGGTCATTTGTTTGTTAATATTTTTGTAATTATTTTAAGGTTAATCAGTTGCAATTTGTCGGTTGTTGTAATATAATAAATAATGGCTATGTTCGGAAAATCGTTCCGAAAGTTTTTCGAAAATTTTAAAGAAAAGGAGAACAATATGGTTTTTGCAGATTTATTTTTCCTGTATATATTCGTACCCGCCTGTTTGTTTTTCTACTTCATCGGAAGAAATATCAAATATAAAAACGCGGTTCTTATTGTGTTTTCACTGGTGTTTTACGCGTGGGGTGAACCGACTGTCGTATTTCTTTTGATCCTGAGTACGATCGTTAACTGGCTTTTGGGTCTGGCTATAGACAAGCACCGAAAGGACAAGCTCGGAAAGATAGCGGTCGCCGGGTCGCTTGTTTACAGCCTCGGAATGCTGACGGTGTTCAAATATCTCGGTTTTATTGTTGAGAATCTTAACTTTATCCTCCCCGTGGATATTCCCGTGCCGCATATAACTCTCCCGATCGGAATCAGTTTTTATACTTTTCAGATAATCTCATATATCCTTGACTGCTATTGGGATCAGGTCAAGGTTCAGAAAAGCTATTTCAAGTTTTTGCTCTATGTTTCACTTTTCCCTCAGCTTATTGCAGGACCTATCGTTCGATACAGCGTGATCGAGAAGGAAATCGACAACAGAAGAACGACGATCAGCGATCTCAGTGAAGGCGCATGCAGATTCATGATCGGTCTCGGAAAAAAAGTGATTCTTGCCAACAATCTCTGGACGATCGTGGAAACATTCTTTGAACAGGATATTTCGGGTCTTTCCGTCTTCGCAACATGGTATACCGTTATAGCATATTCGATGTATGTTTACTTTGATTTCAGCGGTTATTCGGATATGGCGATCGGCTTGGGAAGAATTTTCGGATTCCATTTTGACGAGAACTTCACTCACCCGTTTATCTGCCGAAATATTGCCGAATTCTGGCAGAGATGGCATATTTCCCTCGGTTCTTTTTTCAGGGATTACCTGCTCTATGTTCCGATTTTCGGAAAACGAAGAGTTTATCTTAATTTGTTCCTGGTTTGGTTCTCGACCGGTCTTTGGCACGGCGCTTCGTGGAATTTCATTCTCTGGGGACTTTACTTCGGCGTTTTCATATTGATCGAACAGCTTCTCGGAAAAAAACGCATGAAGGCTATTCCGACGGTTGTAACTCATATTTACAGCAAGCTTGTAGTTATTGTCGGGTTCGGTATTTTCTATTTTGAGGACTTCGGTCAGCTCGGAAACTTTTTCAAAAACCTTGTCGGTGCGAACGGAAACGCTTTAACCGATACGGTCGCAGTGACTTCGCTTGTGAATAACTGTTTCCTTATGATAGCTGCCGTTGCCGCATGTATGCCTGTGGGAAGTCTTCTTAACAGATTCTTTGAAAAAAGATCGAGTACCATTGCAGTCGGACAGGCTTTAAAGGTTGTGTATTGCTTGGGACTTCTCGCTGTATGTACACTTATACTCGTTGACGCAACGAGTAACCCGTTCCTGTACTTCAGATTTTAAAAGAAAGGGGAATGTTTTTTTATGGACGATAATATCAAATCCTCTTCAAACGGCAATTCCGAAAACTCAAACGGCGGTTATTACTACCGAAATAAGAATAATCGCGGCAGAAACAAAAATTATCACAAAAATTACAACAGAAACAATCAAAGATCCGTTTCCTCGGAATCGGATCCCACCGCTGATGAAAATTACAGCGGAAAGCAGAATAACAACCGTTCTCACAGCAGGAACAACGGAAACTACAAAAATAAGGATAATTTCCGAACCGATGAGAAACGCTCCGATGATTTAAAGACTGAATCGTCAAACAGGACGTCTTCGTCCGACAGCGATAACCGCAGCCCAAAGGGCGGAAACGGAAATAACGGATACTACGGAAATAACCGCGGAAGAAATAACCGAAACCGCCGTAAAAATTACGATCGCAGCGAAGCAAAAAAGGAAAATACGGATTCTTCCGTTTCCGAAGCTTCGGCTGATTCTACGGAGATTTTCAAGGAGTCGGCAGCCCGTGAGAATTACGGCGCGAAAAAAAGAAACAAAAGACGTTCGGAGCTTTCCGCTGAGGAAAACAACTCGCGCGATGATAACGTTAAAATATATGGTGAAGATCAGCCCGATCGGGAACTCTCCGTAAACGAAGAGTTCCCGGCTGCCGGGACTGAGGACGCAGAACATGTTTCGGCAGACGGAGCTTCCGAAGAACAAAAAGCTGCGTCCCGAAAGAAAAACAGGAGAAAAAATTCTTCTGCGCCTAAAGTCAGCGTGACCGCCGAA
>CACYDE010000147.1 GCA_902773045.1 uncultured Ruminococcus sp.
GCCAGTATGCCTTCGTCCTCCGCCTTGCTCTGCACTCACCGGCATCGTCTCCTTTTGTCCGTCTATTTATTTGGATTGCTATAGTAGGAACATTAATGGCAGGCTGTTCGTCCGAAAGTATTGAAAAATTTGACGGAAACAGCACATCGGATACGATTTCCGCCTCGCAGACTGACGGTATTCTTTCATCGTCGGAAGATGAAACACAATTGTCAGGCGCAGTGAATCCGACGTATGCTTTGGAACTTGAAGAATCACCGGATTCAGGGAGAACCTCGGAAAATTCGGATTCTTCGAGCGAAAAAACGAATAACTCTGATGGTTCAAAGACCGTTGATCCATCATCTTCGGGTTCATCAAAATTACAAAGCGGGGAAAGCTCTTTACCCGCAAGTGAGAAGACAGTGACTCAGATATCGTTAAACAGCTCCGGAATACTCGACACATCGGATTTGTTCAGTACCAGAGATCTGACTCAGACTGCCGACACATCGGAAGCCGAGAAGATAACCGTTTCCGACGGAAAGACGATCGAAATCACCAAAGAGGGCGTTTATGTGATCAGCGGTTCGGCAAAGAACTGCACGATCAAAGTAAATGCCGACAATGAAACAAAAGTTCAGATCGTACTCGATGGGGTGAATATCACCAATGACAGCACACCCGTGATTTACGTTGTATCTGCCGATAAGTGCTTTATCACTACCACCGGCAGTGAAAATACGTTATCCGTTACGGGTTCATTCACCGCCGACGGCGATACCAACACCGACGCCGTTATATTTTCAAAAGACGATATTGTCTTAAACGGTTTGGGAACTTTGAATATTAATTCTACAGAGAACGGTATTTCCGGAAAGGATGACTTGAAAGTCACCGGCGGAACATACAATATTACAAGTACAGCAGATGCTGTCGAAGCCAATGATTCCATCAGAATATGTGACGGAACGTTTAATATCAGGACATCCAAGGACGCTTTTCACAGTGAAAACGAAGATGATGATATGCAGGGGTATATTTATATCTCCGGAGGAAGCTTTACTGTTGAAGCGGCAAGTGACGCCATTCAGGCAGCAACTGCAGTTCAGATCGACGGAGGTACATTTACTCTTAACGCAGCAGAAGGCATAGAAGGAACGTATATTCAGATCAACGACGGCACAATCAATATTAACGCTTCCGATGACGGGATCAACGGCGCTCAGAAAAGCAAATCGTATTCCACTCCGACTGTTGAGATCAACGGTGGCAATATTACGATCGTCATGGGTCAGGGCGATACCGATGCAGTAGATTCAAACGGAAATATTGTTGTCAACGGCGGAACGATCAATATTACAGCGCAGATGTCCTCTTTCGATTATGACGGTACTGCAGCGTATAACGGCGGTACTATCATCATAAACGGATCCCAGGTGGATTCTATTCCTCAGTCTATGATGGGAGGCAGAGGCGGAATGGCTATGAACGGTGGCAGAGGAAACAGAGGTTTCTGATACTTTGAATATTTTTAGTCTGTTTTAAATGAGAAGCTCGGACTCGGTTAAAAACATCTCGGAAACATTGCTTGTTTTTAACAAGCGTGTGATATAAACAAATTGATCATAGGCGATTGTAAAATTGCGTGGATATTTTCCGCTTGAGTCAAAGTCAGTCATTTTTATCGCGGAAAGCGAAAAATGACTGACGGCAGCGGAGAAGAAATGTTAAGGCGCATTAACAAATGACTTATTTGACAATCGTCTGACAAACCGATTATGAAAGGATATGGTAATTATGAAAAACAAGAAGAAACTTGCCTGCGTTTGTATTCTTGCAACAATGGCGTTTGTCGGAGGTTCGACGACTGCCTTTGCAGCGGAAACCTCGCCGTCAGTCAGCTCAAGCTCCGAAACTCAGCGGAGTTCGGATACCGACAGCAGTGCGGCGGATTCCGAAAAAAGTTCGGAAAACAGTGAAGAATCTTCGAAGAAACATCACAGAAGCAAAAAAGCGTCAACTGATGGTTCAGGAGACACAACTTCTTCGCAAAGCCGTAAATCAAGAAAGCATAAAAAAACGGACAGTGACACTCGGATCGGCAGTGATTCCGGAAACACGAATGATGAGAACGTCAAAGAAAAACGTAAGCCAAAGTCCGATGACAGCGCCGGATCGAACAGCGACTCGGACAAGACGAGCGGCAGCGATAAGGATAACAGCTCAAAGCCGTCAGACAGTTCGGCGTCAAGCGATAAGTAAATTAACTCGTTGTGCTAAGGAACTGTTTATAAATAACTTTTCATTTCTGCTTGTCTATAGCAATCCAAATAAATAGACGGACAAAAGGAGGCGATGCAGGGGTGCGCATGGCAAGGAAAAGGACGCAGGAATACTGACGTA
>CACYDE010000148.1 GCA_902773045.1 uncultured Ruminococcus sp.
AGTATGCCTGCAAGATTTCTGTACACTCTGACGAAAAAATCTACTGCGCATCTTCGGCACAATCTCTGTGCGGTATTGCCTTAAGTTAAGTGTTTTTTTTATGAAAATTAACTGTTTTTTATAAAAATAACTCTCCCTCAAAGCAGGGAGAGTTATTTTTATAAATGTTATCCGACGAAGCTTTCATCTACAATACCAACAGAATACCTTAGAACGAGAAATGCGTCGTTGCTGTCGACCATACCGTCACCATTCACGTCAAGGACATATTCGTCACCGTCGAAGGAGGCGGTGTCTATTGAGAATCTCAAAATCTCTGCTGCGTCGGCTGCTGTCACTTCTCCGTCTCCGTCAAAATCTCCTATAATAATTTTTGAAGGCGGATGAGGCTTGTAATCTGTATCGGGTATATCCGGTGTATCTTGAGTATCTGTCGGATCAGGTGTATCATAAACGTCTTCCTCATCAGGCTGTGAAGGCGTGTCCTCAGTATCATTTTCTTCGGGATCATCGGGAGTATCTTTGGTTTCTTCACTAACATATTCCCAATCGACAGACGAGTCTTTTTCACTGTCTGACTGTTCCGATTCCGAAGAGTTATCATCTTCGCTGTCGATATCATTTTTATCGTTTTCCGATCCCTCAAATCTGTCGTCTTCGCTGTCGATATCTGTTTTATCATTTTCCGATCCCTCAAATCTGTCGTCTTCGCTGTCGATATCTGTTTTATCATTTTCCGATCCCGCAGATTGACCGTCTTCGCTGTCGGTATCATTTTTATCGCTTTCCGATCCCACAGATTGACCGCCTTCTCTGTCGGTATCATTTTTGTCGCTTTCCGATTCCGCAGATTTATCGTCTTTTCTGTCGATACCATTTTTGTCGCTTTCCGATCCTGCAGATTTATCGTCTTCGCTGTCGGTTTCTGTTTTATCGTTTTCCGATTCCGTAAAATGATTGTCTTCGCTTCCGGTATCATTATTATCGCTTTCCGATTCCGTCGTGACATCATTACAACTGTCGATGATCGGATTTTCCGATTTATCGGAACCATCATCTTCAATTTCGGTATTGATTTGATCGGATCCGGGATCCACAAAATCGACTTCACTTTCCGGTCTCAAATTTTCACTATCTTCTTTGGTATCGGAATCCGTAGACAGGATCATTTCACGATCGGATCCATCTGTCGAATGATCTTCACTATCGGAAAAAGTTTTATCCGATTCGGAGTCCTCATAGTTTTCTCGGTCGGACATCACGGGGGCATTTTCAATGTCCGTATCTTCTCCGTTGTCGGAGTCAAATCTGTCTGTCGCGGAGTCTGTGTTTTTGTCGCTGTCAGGAATATCTGCGTTTGTATCCTGTTCGGTATCGGTTGAAAAGTCGTCAAGTTTACACAAAACATTGAACGTAACGTTTTCAAGATATCTTTCACTGTCGATTTTTTTAGCGTTTTCATCAACTATATCATTCAACATCAGATCAAATTTCAAATTTCCTGCATCAAAATCATGTAAAGCCGTAAAGTTCATATAAATCTTTATATTATCGTCAAAAATGATCCTATCCGCATAAACACCCGAAATAATATCACATTTAATTTTTCCCAACCCGTCGTCATTATATACGCATGTATAATCTTCTGAGTCTAATCCGGAAAATCCGCTGAATATAAAATTATCATCATAATACAATGTAAAATTGATTCCTCCGATTTTCTCCGAAGAAATAATATTATAACATACAGAAACCATATCATCGAAATGATGATGATCGAGATCCGTACTCGGCGGATCCAAAATATCCAAACTCTCGGCAACATCGCTGCTTTCTGAGGCTTCATCACTGTAAGTTTTCACAAGATGACGCATTCCGGTTTCTGCAAATTCTGCCGAGACAGGAACACACAAATTTGCCGCCAATATAATTCCCAGCAGCAACGACATTATTTTTTTCAAAAGAAACACCCTTCCATATGTAATAGCATTAATAGACGTTATATATTGACACATGCATATCTTCCGGCATAAATTCCACGATGATCAAGAAAAAACGATGCCAGTGAACACTGACTTACCCCGTAAAATTTCTTTGTTCGTTATCGCGTCAAAACCAAAACTCGCAAGAGCCATGTATATTATACACTATATCCAAGTGAAAATTCAATAGTTTTTTAATAAAATTACCTATTATGCTATTAAGAGAGTATCTCACCAAGGTCGTTTCGAAGATTCGCAGCAGATTTTTATCAATAGAGTGAATAAAATTGCCGCCGAAACACCTGCGCACCCCAAGGTAGGTTTATGTACTATTTTGATAAAAAGATTAAGCAGATCCGGTTCAGGGTGCCGGCAGCATACCAAGAAGTCAAGCCGCAAGGCGCAGGCTGATTGGATTGTGCTGCAAATGCCCTTAAGGTACCGTCAGGCAGGCATTAGCGGTGCTGTTTTAATATTTTTAGATATAAATCACCGCTGATAAAACAAGCGTCTATCAGCGGTGAATAGTTTTATCTCTGTAAGTCAGCGCAATACAGCGTTAATGCGCTCTAAGCTCCCCGAAACATTCGAGGTTGTCAGTGTTCATGTGAATGACCGCTTTCTTTGAACTGAGCCGGGTCATATTCGATATTATGAGTATCATAATAATTTTTAATAGCATCTTTTATCGCTTCCTCTGCAAGAACAGAACAGTGAAGCTTGTGAGCCGGCAAGCCGTCAAGTGCTTCAGCCACCGCTTTGTTCGTCAGCGTCAATGCGTCGGCAAGCGGCTTTCCTTTTATCATTTCGGTCGCCATTGACGAAGATGCGATAGCCGAACCGCAGCCGAATGTTTCGAATTTAACATCGGTTATTGTATCGTTATCTATTTTCAAATATATTCGCATGATATCTCCGCATTTTGCGTTTCCTACTTCTCCGATACCGTCCGCGTCATCAAGAGTTCCGACATTTCTCGGATTCATGAAATGATCCATTACGATCTCACTGTATAACATAATCTTTCTTTCCTTCCTGTAAATCTCTCCAAACAGGAGACATATTTCTCAGATAATAAACTACCTTAGGAACTTCGCTGACGATATACTCAATTTCTTCTTCGGTATTCTCTTCGCTCAGAGAAAGTCGGAGTGACCCGTGAGCGATCTCATGCGGTCTTCCGATCGCAAGAAGAACATGGCTTGGATCAAGTGATCCGGAAGTACACGCAGAACCCGAAGATGCACTGATCCCTTTTGCGTCAAGAAGAAGCAGGAGTGATTCACCTTCAATCCCTTCGAAACAGATATTGACGTTTCCGGGAAGGCGGCTGTTTCTGTCTCCATTCAAAACAGAATGAGGGATCTCAAGAAGACCGTCAATAAGTCTCTCACGAAGCTTTAAAAGCTTTTCGCTGTTTTCGCCGAGATTTTTCACCGCTTCTTCGATCGCCGCGGCAGCGCCCATGATCCCCGGAACATTTTCTGTTCCGCCTCTTTTTCCTCTCTCCTGCGCCCCTCCTTGAATCAGATTGGAAATATAAACTCCCTTTCTGACATAAAGAACTCCGACTCCCTTCGGGCCGTGGAATTTGTGAGCCGAAAGAGACAACATATCTATATTATCTTCCTTAACGTTGACGGGAATGTGACCTATCGCTTGAACCGCGTCGGTATGGAAAGTGATCTTTTTTTCACGGCACAAAGCTCCGATCTCGCGAATAGGCTGAACCGTTCCTATCTCGTTGTTTGCGTACATTATCGTGACAAGACAGGTGTCGGGACGGATAGCCTCAGCAACCTGTTCGGCAGTCACAAGACCGTTTTCATGGACGTCAAGATACGTTATATCGAAACCTTCCGTCTGCAGCTTATCAAGAGTATGAAGAACTGCGTGATGTTCAAATGTAGTTGAAATGATATGTTTCTTGTTTCTTTTCGCACCTATCTCCGCAGCAGAACGGATCGCCTGATTGTCCGCTTCGCTTCCGCCCGATGTAAAGTAGATCTCATTCACAGTGCAGCCGAGAGCCTTAGCAAACTTTTCGCGTGCTTTATAGACAGCCTCTGCTGCTTCTTGTCCTATAGTATAAAGAGATGACGGATTTCCGAAAACCTCCTCCATATACGGCAGCATGGCATCAATAGCGGATCTGCTCATTTTTGTCGTTGCTGCATTATCTGCATATACTTTCATTATTGTTTCTCCCGATAGATATATATTTATGTTAACACAGAGTTATACATGTATAACTCTGTGTGTTATATACAGCGGATACTTAAAAAAGTATCCGCTAACATTATTTCTTGGTATTTAATTGTTTATACAAATAACATTATTCGCCGAAAGCCTGTTCAAGATCTGCGATAATATCGTCAATATGCTCGGTTCCTATTGAAAGACGGATAGTATTCGGCTTGATTCCCTGTTCGAGCAGCTCTGCCTCCGTCAGCTGAGAATGCGTCGTTGAAGCAGGATGGATCACAAGAGATTTTACATCGGCAACGTTCGCCAAAAGTGAGAAGATCTCAAGCTTGTCGATAAATGCTTTCGCCTCTTCCGCACCGCCTTTGATATTAAACGTAAAGATGGACGCGCCGCCGTTCGGGAAATACTTCTTGTAAAGCTCATGATGAGGATGATCCGGCAAAGACGGATGATTCACCGATTCAACCTTCGGGTGCTTCGAAAGATAGTCAACTACCTTGATCGCATTTTCAACATGGCGTTCAACTCTGAGAGAAAGCGTTTCAAGCCCCTGGAGGAAAAGCCATGCGTTCAAAGGAGCAAGAGTTGCGCCCGTGTCACGAAGGAGAATAGCTCTGATTTTTGTGACAAATGCAGCAACGCCGACAGCTTTTGTGAAGCTGACTCCATGATAACTCGGGTTTGGCTCAACAAGTGACGGGAATTTTCCGCTTTCTTCCCAATCAAACTTTCCTCCGTCAACGATAACGCCGCCGATCGAGGTTCCGTGACCGCCGATGAACTTTGTCGCCGAATGCACAACGATATCTGCGCCGTACTCAAAAGGACGAACCAGATAAGGAGTTGCAAATGTCGAATCGACAACAAGCGGGATCTTGTTCTTGTGAGCGATCTCAGCAACCTTTTCAATGTCGATGAGAGTAGCATTCGGGTTTCCGATAGTCTCAATGAAAACAGCTCTTGTATTTTCGTCGATCGCATTTTCAAATGCTCCGTCTTCATCAGGATCGACAAATTTCGTCGTTATTCCGTATTCGGGAAGGGTATGAGCAAGAAGGTTATAAGTTCCTCCGTAAATCGTCTGAGCGGAAACGATGTTGTTACCTGCTTTTGCAAGATTCAGGAAAGTATACGTTATCGCTGCAGCTCCGGAAGCGACCGCCAAAGCAGCAACACCGCCTTCAAGGGCAGCTATACGCTTTTCAAAAACATCGTTCGTTGAGTTTGTAAGTCTTCCGTAGATATTTCCTGCATCTGCGAGAGAAAAACGCGCGGCAGCATGTTCGGAGTTCCTGAAAACGTAGGAAGTAGTCTGATAAATCGGAACTGCTCTTGCGTCCGAAGCCGGATCCGGCTGCTCCTGACCTGCATGTAACTGAATGGTTTCAAATCTGTAATTCTTGTTGCTCATAATAATTTACCTCATTTCAAAAATTTTAGAATATGTTGATTAAAAAAAATTCAATAACACATTCGTCCGTTTCTGAAATTGTGCCTCAGTATTTTCAATTGAAATAAAAACATACAGGACAACACTCCTTCGTACAAATTAGCAATTTATAGTTAATACATATTTCCTATAAAATTAGTATGTTTTTATTTTACAACACAATTTCTACTTTGTCAATAGGCTTTTTAGATTTTTTTTAAAATACCGCAAATTTTTGAAATAAAAAAATAAATCTCAAAAATCCGCGGTATAATATAAACCAAAGACTTCAGGCAATACCGCACAGAGATTGTGCCGAAAATGCGCAGTAGATTTTTTCGTCAGAGTTCACAAAAACGCCGCAGGAATACTGACGTATTTCAAGGTGGTTTTGTGTGCTATGACGGAAAAAGATCAAGCAGATTCGGTGCAAAGCCGTCAGGCGGTCTTTGCGCGGTGTTGCCTTCATATTATCGGAAAATTTATAAAAAAGGTTGAATAACAGTAAAGGCGCAGCGCAATGGAAAGTATTTTTCCCGTTGGAATATGCCGGACTGCAAGCAAGTTGGGTATGCGAACAGTAAGATGCGAGTTTTAAGACAGTGCCGCATAGAGATCGAATCGAAGATGCGCCGTCGGAGGGGCGTTAGCGGTGTTGCCTTAAATATAATACTCATCGATCATTCTTTCATGATTTTCATCGATCATATCCTGAAGGGTAATGGAATCCAGATACTCATTAACAACTTTATACAATCCTTTCCAGAGTGAAAGTGTGATACATGTTTCACTTCTTTCACATAGATTGGTTTCCGTTTCAAGACAAGAAACAGGAGCAAGACTGCCTTCGGTGATTCTGAGAATACTGCCCACAGTATATTCGCTTGGACTTTTCGCAAGCATATATCCTCCCTGATAACCGCGATTTGTTCTAAGTGCGCCTGATTTATTGAGAAGCGGAACGATCTGTTCGAGATATTTTTTTGAGATCCTTTGTCTTTCTGCTATATCCTTCAATGCAACAAAATTATCTTTTCCGTTTTCGGCGAGATCAAGCATAAGTCTCAGCGCATAACGTCCTTTAGTCGAAATTTTCATTATATCACCTCAATAACCTATTATAACATAGGTTTTGTAAGAATTCAAGAGTCACACTTTTATAAATTCCTGTTAATATTTTATACATTTTTGACATAATAGCAAACAAAACCCCACTCACCTGATTGAAAAGATGAGCGGGGCTATATTATTTATACACATAAAAATATCAACGCATTACCTGACAGAGTAAAAGATACGCCGTGATAGATCCGTGTGAGGTATTGCCTTAAATAGCATGAAGGTTTTTAAGAGAAAGATCAAGGATAGGTGCAGAGTGAGTGAGCGCTCCGCTCGAAATATAGTCTACGCCTATATTCGTAAGCTTCGCCACATTTTCTTTCGTAACATTTCCGGAACATTCAGTTTCGGCTCTGCCGTCTATTATTTCAATAGCCTCTTTCATCATATCAACGGACATATTATCCAACATAATAATATCCGCTCCGGCTTCAACTGCTTCTCTGACCATTTCAAGAGATTCAACCTCGACCTCAATTTTTCTCACAAACGGAGCATACTCCTTAGCCATTTCAACAGCCTTCTTTACGCTTCCCGCAGCGCCTATATGATTATCTTTCAAAAGAACACCGTCGGAAAGGTTGTATCTGTGGTTGTGACCGCCGCCGACTTTGACAGCATATTTTTCAAAAATTCTCATATTCGGAGTAGTTTTTCTTGTGTCGAGAAGCTTTGTCCTGCTTCCTTCAAAAAGCTTTGCAACTTCGTTTGTGTAGGTTGCTATTCCGCTCATTCTCTGAAGATAGTTGAGCGCAGTTCTTTCACCCGAAAGAAGAACACGAATATCCCCTGTCACAGTCGCTACAATGTCTTTATTTTTAACTCTGTCTCCGTCTTTAAAGTAGAACTCGACCCTGACATTTCCGTCAAGCAGTTCAAAAACTCTTTTAAAAACATACAATCCGCAGATTATTCCGTCCTGCTTTGCAATAAGGCTGACCGATCCTTCCTGATAGTAAGGCATAACTGCGTTAGTGGAAACGTCTTCGCTCGAAATATCCTCTTTAAGCGCCGACAATATAAGTTCATCGGCATTAAGCGTCATTGTAATGTTATTGTTCATTTGAGGTTGTTCTCCTTTGCTTTTTCAATTTCGTTTCTCATCACCGAAACGTAGTCGTCTCTGAGAAGAAAATAGTCTTTTTTCTCCGCGGTCAATTTTTCATATTTTCTCACAGTTTCATCACTCGGAGTATTCTCCGATCTGTCTTCTTTTATATGCTTCGCCGCGCGTTTCGCAAAAACAAGGCTTTCAAGAAGCGAATTGCTCGCAAGACGGTTTTTTCCGTGAACTCCGTTGCAGCTTGCTTCTCCGACTGCGTAAAGATGGCCGCAGGAAGTTTTGCTGTCCGAATCGACCCAAACGCCGCCCATAAAATAGTGCTGCGCAGGAACTACGGGAATATTATCTTTGGTTACATCGTATCCCTGTTCAAGACAATGTTTATATATATTCGGAAAATGTTTTTTTATTTCTTCGACGTCAATATTTTTAAGCGAAAGCCAAACATGAGCAGTTCCGTCTTTTTTCATTTGTTCGCGTATCGCCGCAGTCACAACGTCCCTCGGCTGAAGCTCATCTGTAAATCGCTCTCCGTCCTTGTTAAGAAGAACGGCGCCTTCTCCCCTCACCGATTCGGAGATAAGAAACCTTCTTCCTCTCGTTGAAGCGTAAAGCGTTGTGGGGTGGATCTGAACATAATCTATATGTTCAAGCTTTATATTGTGTTCCATGGAAACACCCAGCGCGTCTCCGGTCAGATGACGGTAGTTCGTGGAATGAACATAAAGTCCTCCCACGCCTCCTGTCGCAATAACCACATAAGGCGCGAATATATTGTAAAAATCTCCGTCCTCGTTTCTCGCGGCGACTCCGAAGCAGTTGTTGTTTTCAACAAGAAGATCTACCATCGCATTGTGTTCAAGGATCGTAATATTGCTTCTTCTTCGGGCTTCTTCAAGAAGCTTCGACGTGATCTCTTTTCCCGTGATATCCTTATGGAAAAGTATCCTCGGAGTTGAATGCGCACCTTCTCTTGTGTAAACAAAGCCGCCTCCGTCTTTCTCAAAATCAACACCGTAAGAAACCAGATCGTCAATGATTTCGCGGGACGATTTTATCATTATATCAACAGATTCTTTTCTGTTTTCGTAGTGACCGGCTTTCATTGTATCCTCAAAATAGCTTTCATAGTCGCTTTCATCTTTGAGAACGCAAATTCCGCCCTGAGCCAAAAAAGAATCACTGTGTTCACATATATCCTTTGTAATAATTAATATATTTTTATCATCGGGAAGGTTCAGCGCACAAAAAAGCCCTGCAACACCCGAACCGACAATCAAAATATCCGCTTTTTTCATAATCTCAGTTCCCCAATTTCAGTTGTTGATAACGTCCGAAAGTCCGACAGTAAATTTCATTCCTCAAAAACATCGGAAGAGTCTGTAATGTCAGAAACAATGTATACTTATTTGAGTATAACACACAGTTGAGTTTGTTACAAGATTAAATTTAAAAATTAGACAAAATAAGCATAAAATTGTACTGCGGAAAGATAAATTTATCAGTATTGACATTATATTTTTTTACTGAAAGCTTCATTTTTCGTATTCAGAATCGTTCCATATTGAAGTGCTTTTTTCGGAAGCGCAATATTTATCCCGCCGGGAATGATATCTATCTGTGCATGCGCCGCAGGAGTTACTTCACCGTCAAGCGAAACCTCAAAATCGTCATCGGCGTCGATCTCAATGTGTTTACACTGTCTGTAATGAACGAAGCTTTTGAACCTCGGGTCGTCGAGATGCTTCCCTTCGGCATAAGCGCCGACCAGTTTGATAAATTTCAGTCTTGAAACAGGGTCAACAAGACAAACTTCCATGATCCCGTCATTGAGAACAGCCCTCGGAGCGCATTTATATTTTCCCCCGACATAACGTCCGTTGCCGATGGTGCAGAGAAGAAAAACACCGTTGTTTAATTTTTCGCCGTCGCATATAATAGACGCTTCGCTCTTCATCGCGTAAACAAGCCCCATGACAACACCGGTTGTGTAGGCGTTCTTCCCTCCTATAACAGGTTTTTCCTTAACTTTGTTCATTTTTTTAGCAACGTATGTATCAAATCCAAAATGGCACACGTTCACGCAGTAACGTTCGTTCACCTTGATAACATCAATCGGGATCTCATCGCTTTCAATAAGCTCTCTTATATCCATAAGATTTTCTTTTCCGCCAAAGCATTTCACAAAATCATTTCCGCTTCCGCATGGATAGACAGCGAAAGAAGCGCTGTCGGATCCTGCGATCCCGTTGACGACTTCGTTGACCGTTCCGTCGCCGCCGCAGGCATAAAATCTTACTTTTTCATTATTTTCAGCCATATAACGTTTTATGTATTTCTCGGAGTCCCCTATTCCCTTTGTAAAATATATATCTGCATCAAGATCATTCTTGAATTTCGAGATTTCGGATTCTACGAGTTTTGCTGTTTTTCCGTTTCCCGAATGCGGATTAACGATAAAAATATGTTTCATAATGAATTACCTATATTCTGTCATAAAGCTCCAGAACTTTGAGCCTGCTTTTCTCGATCTTATTTTCATCTATAGAAATTATCCCTATAGATTCGGTTTTATCGTCAACTGCCATAACAGAGTTTCCGAGATAAAGCGCGGTTTCAACATCCTCCGTAAAGACCAAAAGCGAGAACCCGAACTTATCCATTTTCTCTTTGAGCCATTTCAATCCTTCGCGGCGCTCTTCTTCGTCAAGACCGAAAAAAGGTTCGTTCATCACAATAAGCTCATGAGAACACATATAAGCCGAAAATAATTCGACGCGAAAAGCTGTCTCCAAAGGAAGCTTACCGCAGGGAGTATCACCGAATTCGGAGAGCGAAAAGGTCTGAGCTTCTTTGCGCACCAGAACACCTGTCATGCTTCTTGAAAGACCGCGTTTGACGATGGGTGTTCCCGAATACTCAAAAACCGTTTTTAGTTTCGGGATGTCATGTTTTTTTTCAACAACACCGTAAACGTTTTTCATTCCGGTAACATTGTCGCCTTTGAAAAAAATCTTTCCTTTCTTAACTTTTGACCTTCCTTTCAGGATATCTGTCAGCAGTTCAATATTATCGGGTGATTTGTGAAGAACAACAAAGCAGTCACCCTTTGGAACCGATATATTTAATCTGTCGATGACCTTGTTTTTTTCCTTGTGACACAGATTGGATATTTCAAGGATCGGCGCGGAAATTTTTTTCATTGAACAATCACTCTTTTACATCAAATTACTCGGATATATGCTAAACATTAAAGCTGTCGGAAATAAAATTATAAATTCATAACCGAAAAGATATTATTTTCTTTATTGAAGAAATACAGAAATATGATTCACAATAAAAGTTTAAAATTTTCCTTCAATGACAGATATGCCCACAAACGCAAAACTATCCCGGATAAAATTACAGGCGTATCAAAGACACATTACAATTCGATCTTTCCCACGCAATTACCGAAATCGATGCTGTCCGTTTTCACGATTATGAGAACCTTGCCGCTGGGAATAACATTCTCCGAACCGTCCTTTGCGGTAATTCTCCAATCGTTTCTCGTCAGATTTTTTATCCCCCAAATATTAGGACGGTTCTGACTTCGGATAACTATTCCGTCGGGAACAGCATAATTATCGCTGTCCTCATCACAATGACACCGATAGATCCTGTTTCCCGGGAACAAAGCAACCTTGTATTTTTTTGAAACAAGAACAGGCGGACGCGGTATTTTTATTCCGCAATTAATGCAGCTGCTGCTGTCCGAATTCAGATCAAGAAACGTTTCACCGCCGCACGGGCACTCGACAATACAGTCTCTCAAACGAGTGAAAGCGATCTGCCAATCGTTGTCGGTCGGACGCGTACTGTCACCAAGCAAACATTCCTTTGAAAATGCTTTTGTAAATTTTTCGCGGATAAACTCCGGGTAAAACTGCCACAGCTTTATAACATTGCAATGAACTCCCCTGACGGGCGCATTGCTTGGATCATCGGGATCATAAATAAATAGCGGCGCTTTTCCGTAAAATTTCTGTTCCAATTCTTCGGTAAGGCACGGACACAAAGTCCTTTTTCCCTCCAGTGGGTGATCGAGGAAAAGAAGCCTGAAAAGGATCACTGACAGGGAAAATCTGTCGGTCATGATATCCGGAGACTTGATGTTCCTGACAACTTCCGGAGCCATATATCTCGCCTTTCCCGCTATTCCCAGACTTTCACCGTAAGGTGCGACGTTATCCGTATCGCATATAAGGACATCCCCGTTTAAGGGATTGATAAAAAAGTTTCCGTCATTAAGATCCTGATAGGAAAATCCCTTTCTGTGAAGTTCTCTGAACCCGTTGGTGATGTTCAATGCGGCATTTACTACAACTGAAATCGACGGGAATTTTTCCTTTGTAAGAAGAAAATCGGAAAAACATTTATACTCTTTAGGCATAAGATCCATTACGTATCCGAACTCACCGTCAATGATCTCGGTAAGGAATTTTGGCCATATAAAAGCGTCTGTCGGCGCACCTTCTTCGATATTGTTCGCCAAATTGGCATAAAACTTATCGCTTTCACTGAGTGAATTTTTGTGATACCATTTGAGCGCATAGCTGACGCCGTCAATATCAACGAGATAGACGCTTCCCTGACCGCCTTCTCCGAGCTTATCTTTTATGACTGCAGATTTTCCGTCTTGAAGCGGGACTTCCGATCCCGGCTGAAACTTAACCATTAATTTTATATCCTTTCTGATTTATAATTATATGTCAAACAAAAACTACTTTTTTATACTCGTCCTTACTGTTGTGAAGATAAGAATAAAGCTCCTTCGGATTCCCTCCGAGACCCCAGAGTATATTTTCACGTTCGGCGGAATCCCATGAATACACGCTTAAAAAGCCTAATACTTTGAATCCCTTGTACTGTTCGAAATCTGCTTCATAGTTCACGAGTTGGGACTCCCATTCATAAGATTTCACCATATTGTAAGTTATCGGAACATCGGAAGCAATGTTTGATTCCGATTCGCCCTCTCCCTCAAGAGGAGAATAGGTCACGTATTCTTGGGAATAGAACCATTCGATAGTATATATTCCCGGATCAAATCCGTCTCTTGATTCAAAAAGAGTCAAAGTACAAGTCGGGGTGTCCCCTTTGCTGTTGCTGCTGAACTGTGCATACTTTACACATTCGCTTGTGTCGCCGTAATAATATTCAAGGTCATACTTTTTGCTTTCATATCCGACATAACTGTCAATATTCATACTGCTGTCGGAAGTGAAGTTCCTTTTCAGTATCCCCACCATATCACGCGGAGTTCTTCCGACCATAAACATTCCGGCAAGCGAAACAACAGTCACGATCAGCATAAAGGGAACAATAAAAATCGCTTCCCTGAAAATTCTTTTTCTTTTTTCACTCATAATTTCATATCCCTACTTTCAATGAAAAACAGGAAAATATCACACGCTGATATTCTGGATCGCATAGACGCCGACCGTTATCAGCGAAGAAAAAACGATAATCAACAAATATGCCGCAAAAGGCCGGCGTTTGGATTCATCAAGAAGAAGCGAAAGCCGCCCGTTGTTGAAAACAAGGAGAGCTGCCGCGATCACGGGAACACATCGGTAAGAGACGTCGACTCCGCCTATCCAAAGGGCGCGCCCCATTGCAGCAAGATAAAAAATAAAAACTAAAAGACTGAATCTTCCTGTACTTTCATAACGATACAAGCGTTTACTCGACAGAACGGAGAAGATAAATGCAAATGTGGGAACAACAAATTTATCACCCAACGGTATATCATAGATCATAAATCCTCCGAGTCCGCAGCAAAGCAGGATCAGGAGCCAGCCGATAGGACACGCGAACATGAACGGTCTTCCGTCTTCAAAATCACCCTTACACCAAAAACCGGATATCTTTTTGAAGAGATTCTCCTGTGGTTCGGCGCTTTCATTTTCGTTCTCATTTCCTTCTTCGGAAACAGTTTCTTCGACCTCAGGCTCTGTATTTTCATCTGTTGAAACATCCTGAACAAAAATCATATCTTCTTCACCGTCCTTTTCCTCTTCACTATAATCTTCTTCATCATCGGCAAATACGGGTTCTTCCGTTCCGGCGTTAAATTCCTCATCTTCATCATACATTTCCAGTCGTTCAAGATCATCGCCCCAGAGATCAATGATACAATTCACCGCAAGGACAGCCTTCTCCGGACTCATTCCCACATCATTGACCAAAACCCTCACTGCGTCTTTCATATTGGATTCATAATCATCGGGATTCGCAACGGCAAGCTCGATATAGTCCATCGCACCGCATTCGTACATGACCTTTAAACGCTCTCTCTGCTTTTTGCACTTCGGAACAAGATCCGCTGCCAAAGCGAGAGTTCTGTCTTTTTCGGAAAAAATATCCGTCTCCATATTCCACATAATATGGAAAAGCGCTTTAAAAAAATTATCTTCACCCAATCGGTTTTCACCCTTTAATTTGATTTTCCGCTTAAAAACTATACAGTTCTATAATATCATATTTTGTCGGAAAAATAAATACCTTT
Organism: uncultured Ruminococcus sp.; assembly: GCA_902773045.1. Taxonomy (GTDB): domain Bacteria; phylum Bacillota; class Clostridia; order Oscillospirales; family Acutalibacteraceae; genus RUG592. Next base: position 14,352 of record CACYDE010000148.1, read on the forward strand.
TTTTTAAAAACACGATCTAAATATTTCCATAGATATTTTTCAGTCAAATCAGTACCACTCGATCGGTTCCTGCCTGCGCTTTGAACTATCGTCGGTTGAACCATTCTCGCAATTACTGCTGAAGCAAAAAACTCACACAACCGCTTGCGATGTTGTATGAGTCCATTCAATGCTTTAAAGGCAGCACCGCGAACGCCTGCCTGACTGCGCATCTTCGACACAATCTCTGTGCGGTATTGCATTAAGAATATTGGCTTCAGATTAAAATATTTTTTATCAAAATATTGACTATTCTCCCGAACTTTGATAAAATATCAAATGGAATTTTATCTTTGGATATAGTCACATTATCCCTATTTTTAGGGAAATATTTTTGAAAGACGTTAGGTTTTTGGGTATGAAAAAAATATTATCTGTGATATTATCGGCTTCTGTCCTGTCATCTTTTTTGATGAGCGGATGCTTGAATCGTTTTGTTGAGAACACCGCCAAGGAATCTTCGGAAAGCGATGTTTTTGAAGAGGGTGAAGTCGAATTTGTTCATGAGTTTAATCCGGTGATCGAGGACGACCCCGACAACGACGCTCCGTCCACTTGTTGCCTTTCACAGGCTCAGATCGACTCACTCATAAAAAACGCCGACGACGTGATCGCTCAGTATCCTGATTTTTCCGGAACGGTTCTGATGGCTTCCGGAAACAAGATCATTTACGAAAAATCGTTCGGCAAAACCGGAAAAGGAAACGAAGAAAACTGCAACAGTACATTTTATCAGATCGGTTCGGTGACCAAGCAATTCACAGGAACCGCGATACTTCTCCTCGAACGTGAAGGAAAGCTGAAAACAAGCGATACGATCGACATATACTTCCCGGAATATGACTATGATTTTCTGAAAACGATCACTGTTTCCCACCTTCTCGAGATGTCCGCCGGAATGGGAGACTACATGCAGCTCATCGAAGGAAATCAGGAACTGCTTGACGGCTACCTTAAAGCGGTGAAAAAATCGGAAGAAGATGCGAAAAAATTCATTGTGGACACGATCTTCAGCGACGGGATCTCAACGACTCCCGGAACAGTCTACATCTATTCCAATTCCGCTTATTACCTTCTCGGGCTTATCGTTGAACAGCTTTCGGGAATGTCCTACAGAGAGTATCTTCAAGAGAATTTTTTTGACAAAGCCAACATGACAGACACGTACTTTGTCGGTGACGGAAAAGATAACCAAACAGGTTATTCTTTCGCTCAGGAAAGATATGTTTCCGACACGGAAGATAAATATCTGAAAGCCGAAGGTGATTATCCCTACCTCTTCTCCGCCGGATCTGTAGTTTCAACTGCGGAAGACGTTAACAAATGGCTGAATTTTGTCGCATCCGATGAAATATTTATGCCTTCCGACCGAAAGAAGGTCGAGAAATCGCTTATGCTCTACAATTACGGCTGGAATACATCGGACAATCTTTGGCATCACAGCGGTCGAACATACGCCTACTCATCACAGGTCTATGTAGACTATCATACCGATACAAAACTTGTAATGCTGACAAACATTGCATTTTACGAAAATCTGAACCAGATCGCGCTTGGTATTTATCTGCCGCTTGTCAGCGCGTCAAAGTAGAATATTTTAACACAACTTGTACTATGGGCTGTTTGAAAAATCAAAGCAGCGGTCTATTTCTACTAATGCAAATCACCTCGCCTTAGTAAAATATCCGGTCACTTTGCTATTTTTCAAACAAGCCCTAAAATTATTCTCAAAATTCTTTAAAATATTTTCGAGGATAATTTTTTTCAAGGACAAGGAAGAGAAAAAATACTGACATATTTCAGGAAAATAAAGCAGTATTACATAAACCGGATCGAACAAAAGTAATTATAATTCAATGAATAAGAGGAACGTTTTTTACGAACGTTCCTCTTATTCATATTATGTTCATATTATGTTCAAAAAATTACCATATATCATCAAACAGATCGCTGATATCGTCTATTCCCAGACTTTCGCCTGCCGCAAGAACTTTCCAGCCCAATCCCTCTTTCGTGAGAATGAAATAGAGATCGTCCGAATATTCGCGCCCGTCCGAAGTTCCCGTTACGGAAACTTCAACATACATAAGATCGGTAAACTTGTAATCTTTTGAAATTATACCGACATACTTGTTTAGTTTCTGAATATCTTTCTTTTCTACTTTCTCACTCTGCGTTATTTGATATTTGAGCTTATATGATTCTCCCAATCTTGAATTGAATCTCGACATAAAACTATCCGCTGCATCTTCAAGCGTTTCCATGTAGTAAACCTCAACAGCGCCGGATGCTAAATCTCCGAAATCACTGTAGTAGCTGTAACTTGACGACGCTGCGGCGATCGCGGCAGCATCCGACAGCAGCTCCTTGAACTGATCGGAAGTAAGATCGTACATCTCCGCTCCGTCCACATCTTCAAAAGCATTCATATATTTTTTTACAGCGCTCTTATAACCAAAAACCGTTGCGCTGAGAACACCGATTACTATGCAGACCACAAGCAAAAAAGCCACAACAGGGATACCGATATAAAGCAGCTTCTTCTTATCCATCGGAGTTTTTCCCGATGCGTTCGGATAGTTTGGCTGTGTACCGAGAGGATAAACTCCCTGCTGCTGATCCTGATAACCCTGATTGGAGTAATCGCCGTTCTGATAGCCTTGATCGGAGTAACCGCCGTTCTGATAGCCCTGATTGGAGTAACCGCCGTTTTGATAGCCCTGATTGGAGTAATCTGCGCTCTGATAACCCTGATTCCCGTCAGGCTGAAGATATCCCTGAGAGGCATTTTGATCGTTAGTTATCGTTGCACCGCAGTTTCCGCAGAAAACGGCATTATCATTTACGTTCGCTCCGCAATTTTTACAAATCATAATATTCCCTCCTTATAATACTGATATTTTTCCCGGCAGATAATAAATTGCTGCATTTTATAGCAATCCAAATAAATAGACGGACAAAAGGAGACGATGCCGGTGAGTGCAGAGCAAGGCGGAGGACGAAGGCATACTGG
>CACYDE010000149.1 GCA_902773045.1 uncultured Ruminococcus sp.
ATTTTCTTAATGCTTGCCATTTGTAATATCCTCGCTTTCATTTGATCGGTTTGAGCAGTTCAAGCACAAGCTGTGCGCCTACTCTCAGACCTTGTGTAAATTCGTGTTTGTTAGACAGGATATGCAAATTCATATCCGCCGATTGATATTCTGCGAATACGTCGGGGCATCTTTCACACGCCTCTTTGAGTGACCTTTCGGCTCTCACAAGCCTGTCCATAACCGCCCTGTATTCCTCTCCGGCGTTCTCCGTTGTGAGCGTTCTGAACGCTTCGCTGTCGTATAATTCATCAAGAATATTGTTGCTCACAAATGCACCTCCGCATATAGATTTTCGGGAAACATTCCCCCGACAAAATTCTACATCTTTTGCTTTTTACCGTCCATTCGCAAAGCGCCGCAACTTTGTCGGGAGAATGAAAAATCCCCAGTCTATTGCGCAGTAATAAGTCCGTGCTTTGTGTGAAATATCTACATTGTTTATATTGCACAACAAAACAAATAATATTTTGACTTGCTTTGCGAAAAAATGTGTGGTAAAATTAAATTGCCAAATAATTATTGCTTTTCAATAAATCTTTCAGCGGTTGATTTCAACCGTCCTTTTGTGTTACCTTTTATCTACGTCTATAATTTTAATAAATCACGTTTCGGTTTGTGTTTTGAAAAAAGCACTTGCTCTACCGGACGTGATCGACGTAGATTATCATTACAAAAGATTACGCAATAATTGTTTGGCGACAATCGGAGCTTGTGTTTTTTAGGCGCATGACTTCGGTTGTGCGCCTTTTTTATTTGTTTGATATTTTATGTGGGGAGTGATGAAAGCGAATGTCGGATATGGGTACTAAAGCGGCATCAGAAAAATGGGGATATACTCAAGCAACTATCAGTAAATGGTGTCGTGAAGGAAAAATTGTAGGAGCTACACAGGATAAGAACGGTTCAGCATGGCATATACCGGTTGATGCGGAATGTCCGAGGAAAATAAAAAAGAAGGGGGGATAATGAATGAAATCGAACGGTAAAATACTGCTTGGTGTTATTAGTATACTTTCAGGTATAATATTTTTGTGTCTTGCAATATCTTTTTCGTATGACGGCCCTATTGTAGTATTTACGGGAAGCTATAGTTTGATGGCATTAGTTACGGGTATTTCCATCATTGTAAAAGTAGCAAAGCAAAAAAAGAAAGAGGAATTAGCTCAGGAAGAAAAACGCCGAAAAGAAGCAGCAGAACAAGAAGAAAAACGTAGGCAGGAGGAAAGAAACAAACCAATCAAATTTTATAATGATTGCGAAAAACGAAATATTCGCTCTGTCAATACCGAAGCCGAAAAGCAAGGATTAATGCTCATAGCAAAAAAATATGGAATTACCGGATTTGAAGAAGCCTTATCTGTTTTTCGGCAAGGAAAAGACCACGCAGAAAAAGAAGAATTAAAAAAACGGAGGGATACCGAAAAAGCAGAGCAAAGAGAAGCGGCGAAAAAACTCCAATTGCTTCGATCCAAAGACTATGAAACAATAATTGAACAAAAACGGATCGCCATGCTGCGCGGTGTTAAGAAATATACAGATTATATAGACAAGCAATTGGACGCTGCAAAACGAAGATACGATGACGCAGAAAAGGAAATTGAGGAAAGAAGCAGAAGGTCAGCGAATTTAGCCGCATTTTCCTCATTGGCAACAAGCGTCTATTCTTACGAAAAACCGGTTCAAGAAGAAAATTGGGCTATTCATGGCGGTATTGCAAATGCTATCGCAGGGCCTGCGGCGGGTCTTGCAACGGCAATGGATGTACAACGCAGAAATGCCGAGGCTAAAGAGGAGGCTGCCCGCGACAGGCAGAGGAGAGCAAAAGAGTTAAATTCGGTACAGTCAGCGATCAGCAGCGCTCAAAGGAAAGCTTCCGCAGGAGCGAGCGATGTTTACAAAGATAGGGAAAGTGCACAAAAAAGCATGAATGACCTTAACAAAGAGCTTGACATTATTTTAGACAAGCTGATCGATGAAAAAGATACCGAGAAAAAGTTTGAGATGCTTACGTTCAACAACTTTACGTGCAGCTTAACCGATGCCGGTAATATAGAGGTTACTTGTACGGCTAAATTAAATGAAAATGTGCATATAGCTACAACGGAGGGCTGGCTTGACGGTTCCGTAAAGCTGACAGTTTTGGATTCAAACAATACCCCTGTAGCTTGTGGGTATTATGCAGGAAAATACTTACTCTTAATTTTGCACCCCAGCAAACAAGAGAAAGATCTCCCCTCCGTCACATTTGGCTGCCGAATAGGCAATTATACACAGATATCTGCGCTTTGTGCCACATTTACAGGTAAAACCGTTACAAGCACCGAAGGGCTTTATGTTCAGGTCGAACCAGTACATATGTGGATAATCGAAAAATAACTGACAAAAATCTCTCCGTCTGATGATGGGGAGATTTTTCTTGCGTAAATTCAGATTGTATTTCTCGGGCGGGAACGCGAACGACATCTGCTCACAATACGAAATAACATCATCGAGTGTGGGCGTTCCCTCTCTCTCTTTAATGTTTCTTTCTCTATTTCTTTCTTTGTACGACAGCTCTGTCGTAGGTACCTGCGACTGTACG
>CACYDE010000150.1 GCA_902773045.1 uncultured Ruminococcus sp.
TACGAAAGTATTCCTGCGAAAATTTGCCTTGTTCAAAACAAATTACCCTAAGCATAAATTGAAAATTTATTTCTTCACAGTTCCTAAATAAAATTATAACTATTTTGAAGAATTATGTCAACTGTTTTTTGTACAATACATTTCTTTCACCCTTTTTATTCAAAAATTTACAAATTCTGTCAAAAAAGGACGACAGTCTGAATATATATAATATAATAAATTGTGAATAGGTCGGTGAGTGTATGTTTGGGACAATTATTTCATTTTTAAGCAATTTTGCTTTTGTTGCTGTTCTCCACGTCATGGGAGCTGGTTCTTTTCCAAAGCCTCTGTCAAAGAAAGAAGAGGAAGAACAGCTTCAAAGAATGAAAAACGGGGATAAAAACGCGAGAAGTATTCTTATTGAACACAATCTCCGTCTCGTGGCTCATATCGTCAAGAAATATTCGGGAATTTCAAACGAACGAGATGATCTTGTTTCCATAGGAACGATAGGTCTGATAAAGGCTGTTGATACTTTTAATGCGGAAAAAAGTATAAAGCTTTCAAGCTATGCTTCAAGATGTATTGAAAATGAAATATTAATGTATTTCAGAAACAGAAAGAAAAACTCTCTTGATATCTCACTGGACGAATCTATTGATACAGATAAGGACGGAAACGCTTTGACGCTGATGGATATTCTCGCTTCCGAAGATAATATTCTCGATCAGATCGCTCTCAAAGTCAATTCCGAAAAAGTACACAAATTTATCGGGGAACTTCCAAAACGTGAACGCGATATCATCATAATGAGATACGGTCTTGACGGAAGTGAGCCGATGACTCAGAAAGAGATCGCAAAAAAGCTTGACATTTCAAGGTCTTACGTTTCGAGAATCGAAAAGAAAGCCATCGGAGTTCTTTCCGGAAAGTTCAGTGATAACAGTTAATCGGCAGATAATGAAATTTATTGATAAAGAAAGCAGTAATTTTACTGATATGGAGTCTCTCATGATAAAAGAGCCGCTTGTTTTGGCGGCTTCTTTGTTTTCCGGGATAATAAATTATAAAAATGTAACATAATCACAGTGCAGTGAACTATTGTTTTATTTTTGTCGATGTGTTATAATTACCATGTATCAGTGTTTCCGCGGTCTCTGCGGAGCTGCCGTGATTTTTGATCTACAATCGTTCACGGACTTTACTGTCAAATAACTAACCCACAAACGAGGGATGAACTATGAGTAATAATTCTAACAAGAAACATTTCAGCGAAGAGGAAAAAAACGCCTATAAAGCTAAGATGCGAGAAATTCGCGAACAGACCTTTGCTGTTCTTTTTGAAATGACCTTCAGCGACGATTCTTACGAAGATATTCTTGACGCCGCCGTTGAGTCGAGAATGATAGAAGCGGAAAAATATATGACGGATATCCTTGAATATTATTCCCAAAATAAAGACAAGGTTGACGAAACAATAAAAGCCAATATCAAAGGCTGGACTATCGACCGCCTTTCGAGAACGACTCTCAGCGTTCTCCGGCTTGCGGTTTCCGAAATGAACGCTGTTTCGACCCGCGAGGGTATCGTTATCAATGAAGCTGTTGAGATCGCAAAAAAATATGCCGCACCGAAAGAAGCCGCTTTTGTCAATGGCGTTCTCGGTTCGATCGTGAAAAACAAATCTGCGGAGTAATTATGAAAAAAAGTAAATTTGTTCTTGGAATAGATACAAGCAATTACACGACTTCCGCCGCACTCTATGACCTTGAAAACAAAAATGTTATTCACAAAAGAAAACTTCTTCCCGTGGCTAAGGGTCAATCGGGTTTAAGACAGAGCGACGCCGTCTTTCATCACACGGCAGCGCTTCATGCTGTCATTGGGGAGCTTATGTGCGGATTTGACGAAAAGCCGGAAATAGCATGCGTCGGCGTTTCATCACGTCCGAGAGACCGAGAAGATTCTTATATGCCTTGTTTTACGGTCGGCGTGAATGCCGCGAATATTCTGGGTTCGGTGCTCAAAGTTCCGGTTTATTGCTTTTCTCATCAGATGGGGCATATTGCGGCTGCGATATACTCGATCGGAGATCAGAGCTTTTTCGATCGTGAATTTATTGCGTTTCATGTTTCGGGAGGAACTACGGAAGCCGTTCTTGTGAAGCCCGACGCCGAGAAGATTTTTAAGACTGAAATTGTCGGACGGACTCTTGATCTCCACGCAGGACAGGCGATAGACCGCGTCGGAGTTTCGCTTGGACTTTCTTTTCCGTGCGGCAGAGAACTCGAGAATCTTGCTCTTTCCTGCGGGAAGAATATAAAAATAAAGACCTGCGTGAAAAACACGGATTGCTGCCTTTCCGGGATCCAGAATATCTGTGAAAAGATGATCGCAAACGGTGACGATCCTTCCGAGGCCGCATTGACGTGTCTTACTTTCATCGGGAAAACGCTCGAGGGAATGTGTTCGGCGATCACGGAAACTTACGGTGATATGCCTGTTCTCTTCGCCGGGGGAGTAATGTCGAATTCCATCATCAGAAAAATGCTTTCCGAAAAATTCCGCTGCGTTTTCGCCGTTCCCGAATTTTCAACGGATAATGCCTGCGGTACGGCTGTCCTTGCTGCGTACAAAATGAAAAAGGAGCTTGAAAAATGAGCGCTTCGGTTCTGACCGTTTCCCAAGTCAATTCTTATGTGAAAATGCTGATGGATTCGGATACTCATTTGAAAAATATTTTTATCACCGGAGAGATCTCCAATTTTAACAATAACTATCGCTCGGGTCATCTGTACTTTTCTCTGAAAGATGAAAGGTCGCTGATAAAGTCGGTAATGTTTTCCTCAAACGCTTCAAGGCTCAGGTTTAAGCCTGCGGACGGAATGAAAGTGATTGTCAGCGGAAGAGTTTCGGTTTACGAAGCGTCGGGACAGTATCAGCTATATGTTGAAAGCATGCAGCCCGACGGAATAGGAGCGTTGACGATCGCTTACGAACAGCTTAAAGAAAAGCTTTCCGAAGAAGGACTTTTTGATAACGATCATAAGCTTCCGGTCCCCGAATTTCCCAAGAGAATAGGAGTTATAACGTCATCGACGGGAGCGGTTATCCGCGACATCAAAAACGTTGTTTCAAGGCGATGTCCGTTGACCGAGATAGTTTTGTGTCCGACGTCGGTTCAGGGGGATCACGCCGCGAATGAGTTGTCGCGTGCCGTGAAGCTGTTTAATAAACAAAATGACGTTGACGTTATAATTATCGGACGGGGTGGCGGATCGTTTGAAGACCTGAACTGTTTCAATGACGAGAGTCTTGTCCGAACCATATATGCTTCCGGAATACCCGTGATCTCGGCGGTGGGACACGAAACCGATTTTACGCTTTGTGATTTTGTTTCCGATCTTCGTGCGCCGACTCCCTCGGCTGCGGCGGAGCTTGCGGTTCCCGACCGAGACGTGCTTTTCAAGGAAGTGAGTCTTCTCGGTGAATTGATACGCAATTGCGCAGAGAATAAGCTTTATTCCGAGATCCGGTCGGTTGATAAGCTGAACGGTAAATTGTCGGGATTCAGCCTTGAAACGTATATTTTAAACGAGAAAACGTATCTGTCATCGCTTAATAAAAATATAAATTACCTTTTTAAAAATAAAATTGATCTCGAAAAAGCCATGGTCACCGCAGCGGCGGATAAGATCGGCGCGCTCAGCCCGATAAATCTTTTGAAAAAAGGCTACAGCGTTGTTTTTAAAGATAACGCCGCCGTTTCCTCGGTCAAAAATACCGCAGTGGGTGATAAGATCAGGGTTAAGATGTCTGACGGAGAGATAGGCTGTCTGATCGAAGAGATAAAGAATTAAAAGGAGATAATTCCGTGAAAGAATATAAAACTTATGAGGCGGCAAAAAAACGTCTCGAAGAGATTGCAGCAAAGCTTGAGGATAAAGACATTACGCTCGAAAAATCCATGGAACTTTACGAAGAGGGGACTAAGCTTGTTGCGGTCTGCTATGAAAAATTAAAAAATGCCGAACTGAAATTTTCTCAGATCTCTCTGAGTGAATCGGGGGATAATTAAAAATGGAAAACAAATATCTTTCTCTTATTGAAGAACATCTTCCGCGGCTTCTGCCCGATGAAGAAACAACGGAGAAGAATGTGATAAAAGCAATGAAATACAGTCTTCTTGCGCCGGGAAAAAGACTTCGTCCGACTCTGACTTTGGCATTCTGCGAGATGTGCGGCGGCGATGTGAAAACCGCTCTTCCTTATGCCTGCGCCGTCGAAATGATACATTCCTATTCCCTGATACATGATGATCTCCCGTGCATGGACGATGACGATCTCAGAAGAGGACGTCCGTCGAATCATATCGTTTTCGGTGAAGACATTGCCCTGCTTGCGGGAGACGCTCTGCAGTCGCTTGCTTTTGAAGTTATGCTCTGTGACGAAGCATTGTCGCTTTCGGGGCTTAAAGGCGCAAAGGCTGCAGGTATACTTGCGAATGCCGCAGGTGCTGTGGGAATGGTTGGCGGTCAGACCATAGACATTGAAACGGAGGGAAAGAACCCTTCGATAGAAACTATAAAGGAAATGTACTCCAAGAAGACAGGCGCGCTCATCAAGGCTGCGTGTCTGATGGGGTGCAGTCTTGCAGGCGCGGACGCGGAAAAGCTCAAAGCCGCCGAAAAATATGCCGAAAAAATCGGTCTTGCGTTTCAGATAGTAGATGATATCCTTGATGTAACGTCGACGGTGGAAACTCTCGGAAAACCGATCGGAAGTGACAGTGACAACGAAAAGGTAAATTATGTTACCGAATTCGGTATTGAACGATCAAGAGAGATAGTTTCTCGTCTGACGAAAGAGGCTGTTGAAATATTGACAGCATTTGACGGGGATACTTCATTTTTGAAGGAGCTTGCGCTGAATCTTTCCGAACGTGCCTATTGATTATTTCACTCAAACTTTTGCCGGCGAGTGCCGAAGACGATTCCGCTGCTGCTCTGCTTTAACTGAAAGTCGTAAAGTATATCCTTCATGCGAGATCCCGATATCGGCGTCGGAAATTTGAGTGGCTGATAATATAAATATTATATAACTTTTTAACCAAAGGGAATGAAAACTTTGAAAGACTCTTCTTACGAATATCTTGACAAGATAAATTCGCCGTCCGATCTGAAAAAATTATCCGTGGACGAGCTTGATATCCTCTGTTCCGAGATAAGAGATAAGTTAATAAAAACAGTCGCAAAAAACGGAGGTCATCTCTCTCCGAATCTCGGAACGGTGGAACTTACGGTTGCGATGCATTACGTCTATGATCTTCCCGAAGATGAGATAGTCTGGGACGTCGGTCATCAGGCATATACCCATAAACTTCTGACAGGCCGCCGTGACAGGCTGGATACTATCAGAACAAAAGGCGGTCTGTCCGGTTTCCCGAAAAGAAAAGAGAGTCCGTATGACGCTTTTAACGTCGGTCACAGCAGCACGTCGATATCCGCCGCATACGGTATCGCCAAAGCTAAAGAGATCAGAGGTGAAAAAGGAAGAACTATCGCGGTAATAGGTGATGGGGCTTTGACAGGCGGACTTGCATACGAGGGACTCAACAACGCGGGTCGTGCGAACAAGAATTTCACGGTGATCCTCAACGATAACAAGATGTCGATCTCGAGAAATGTCGGTTCGATCGCAAAATACCTGACCCACATAAGAATCCGACCGGGTTATATCCGCACCAAAAAGGTGGTTGAAAAAATACTTATTCATACGCCTCTTATAGGAAATCCTCTGAGAAAGCTTCTTCTCAATTCAAAATCAAGGCTGAGAATTTCGGTTTACAGGAATACGATCTTTGAGGATCTGGGTTTCGTCTATTACGGACCGGTTGACGGACATGATATCAGAAAGCTGATAGACGCGCTCAATGCCTCGAAAAATGTAAATCAGGGCGTTCTTATCCACGTTATGACTACGAAGGGAAAAGGATATCAGTTTGCGGAGGATGATCCCAAATCTTTTCACGGAATTTCAAAATTCGACATTGAGAGCGGTGAACCGATCAGCTCCCGGAAAGGATTTTCCGCTCACTTCGGAGAGGTTCTCTGCGGGATTGCCGAAAAAGACGGACGGGTGTGTGCAATTTCCGCAGCAATGAAAATAGGAACAGGTCTTAATGAATTTTCGAGAAAATATAAAGATAGATTCTTTGACGTCGGAATTGCGGAGGAGCATGCGGTGACATTTGCCGCAGGACTTGCGGCGGGAGAAATGATCCCTGTTTTTGCGGTCTACTCTTCTTTTCTCCAGCGTTCTTACGATCAGATAATTCACGATGCTGCCGCTCAGGAACTTCATATTATCCTTGCGATCGACAGAGCCGGGATCGTCGGCGAGGACGGAGAAACTCATCAGGGAGTTTTTGATGTTCCGATGCTCAACAATATCCCGAACGTAACTATCTATTCTCCGTGCTATTTTGACGAACTCACTTCCTGTCTCTACACCGCCATTTACAAGACAGACGGGATAGCGGCAGTGAGATATCCCAGGGGCGGAGAGCCTTATCGTCCGGAAAACTATGAACCGAATGACGTTTATTCGGTTTACGGCAGCGGAAAGGATGCTGTAATTGTGACATACGGAAGAATATTTTCCCATGCGGCACAAGCTAAGGAAATTCTTGAAGAAAAAGGGAAAAAGGTCACGGTCATTAAACTGAACAGGATCAAACCCATCTCGGAAGCGGCAGTTGAGAAAGCGGCTGAGTTTGAGAGAGTTTATTTCTTCGAAGAGGGGATAGAAACAGGAGGGATCGGAGAAATGTTTTTCTTCATGCTCCGTGATTTCGGATTTAAGGGAGATTTTGAATTAACAGGAATTAAAGATAAATTTGTACCGCAGTCTACGGTTGACGAAGCGCTTTCCGATCTCGGTCTTGACTGCTGCGGAATAGTCAACAAACTGACATGGAATTGATTTGAGGGTGATTTTTTGGCAAAAGATAAAAAAAGACTTGACGTTCTTCTTTTTGAAAGGGGACTTGCGGAAAGCCGCGAGAAGGCGAAGGCGATCATAATGTCGGGGATAGTCTATGTTGACAATCAAAAATCCGACAAGCCCGGAACAAGCTACCCGGAAAACTGTAATATTGAAGTTCGCGGAAAAACGCTTAAATACGTCAGCCGCGGAGGTTTGAAGCTTGAAAAAGCCATAGACGTTTTCGGAATAGATATTAACGGTTGTACTGCTATGGATATCGGAGCGTCTCACGGCGGTTTCACCGACTGTATGCTTCAGAACGGAGCGAAAAAAGTTTTTTCCATAGACGTCGGTTACGGTCAGCTTGCCTACAAGCTTCGCAGCGATGAAAGAGTCGTGAATCTCGAACGAACAAATTTCAGGTATGTGACCGAGGAACAGATCACAGACCCGATAGATTTTTTCAGCGTTGATGTTTCTTTTATTTCTCTGAAGCTGATATTGCCTGTTGCGAGAAGATTTCTGAAAGACGGAGGGCGCGCTGTTTGCCTGATAAAGCCTCAGTTCGAAGCAGGAAAGGATAACGTCGGAAAAAACGGCGTAGTCAGAGAGCCTAAAATTCATGAGAGTGTAATTTCGGGGATCATAGATTTTGTTCTTGAAAACGGTTTTTCCGTTCTCGGTCTTGACTTTTCGCCCGTGAAAGGACCGGAGGGGAATATCGAATATCTTTTGTATATCCGGAAAAGCGAAAGCCCCGAAATCACCGCCTGCATAAACGCCCAAGATCTTGTCAGACTGTCTCATGAAACTCTGGACAAGTAATTCTTTTGAAATAAGGACAGTTCAAAACACAGGTTTTTGAATCTGCTGAAAATTTATTAACTCAAATTTCCCTTTAATTACCCATCTTTCCTTATCGGAACTGTGTTTTCGGGAATTTAAACAGATTTCAGAGTAACCTATTGAATGGGTTCGGGGTCCCCGGGGGTATGGGTGACGACAAGAGCTGTGATTGAAGAACAATCTCGGATTCGACAGAGAAAACTATTCTTTACATTGACAACCCACGATAGACTCTACATTCATTGTAATTTTGAGTATGGGAAGTTTAAGACATTTATTTGATATTTCCGGCGAAATCGGAGTTCGCCGACGGAAAGTGAAAAATTGATTAATTTGGTGACGGTTATGAATATTGCAATAATACCAAATTCGAATAAGGATAAAGCCATTGAATATGCGGTGAAGATAACCGAGTTTCTTGCGGATTATAACTGTAAGTTTTCGATCCCCGGAGAGTTTTCGGAAACGGTGAAAAGCGACAAAGCCGAATATCTTCCAAATCACTTGGAAACGGTGAAAAATGCCGATCTTGTAATTGCGGTGGGCGGAGACGGAACGATCATTCACGCCGCCAAGCATGCCGCTCCTCTGGACAAACCGATCCTCGGAGTCAACTGCGGAAGAGTCGGTTTTGTTGCCAATCTTGAACCGACGGAGATATCGCTTTTGTCGAAGCTTTTTGACGGTGAATATGTTGTTGACGACAGAATGATGCTCGAGATCACGGTGGATCATGCAGGTGAGAGAAAAACGTTTTATGCCCTCAACGATGTGACAGTTTCGAAAGGTTCCGTTTCAAGGATGATCGAGCTGAACGTTCACCTGAACGGCGAGCTGATAAATTCCTACAGAGCCGACGGATTGATCTTCTCAACTCCCACAGGCTCGACAGCTTATTCGCTTTCCGCAGGCGGTCCTGTTATTGAGCCTCACATGAAGTGTATACTGCTGACTCCGATATGTCCGCAGTCTCTTTTCTCGCGCTCCGTTCTTTTCTCGGACGATTCGGAGGTCACTGTTTTTCAGCACGAAAGATGTGATGAGGACGTTTTCGTGACCGTTGACGGAACAAATTCTCTGAAGCTGGGGAGAAACGACAGCATTACTGTGGGAAAAGCAAAGGTTACCGCAAATTTCATTAAACTAAACAATAAAAATTTTTATAGGATATTAAATGACAAACTTAACGAAAGGAGGAATTGATTTTGAAAAGAGGTCGTCATTCAAAAATTATAGAATTAATTCAGTCGAAAGAAATAAGTACTCAGGAAGAGCTTCTCAAGGAGCTTCGCGCCATAGGGTTTAATGTAACTCAGGCGACCGTTTCGAGAGATATCAGAGAGCTTCGTCTTGTTAAAATACTTTCAAAAAGCGGAAACTATTGCTACGCCGTTTCAGATGTGAAGAAAACGGACGTGAAGTCCGCGCTTGAACCGCTTTTTTCAACATCTGTCCTTTCGGTCGAAAATGCCGGGAATCTCGTTGTGATAAAAACCGTTTCCGGAATGGCTCAGGCGGTCTGTACTTCGATCGACGCGGCAGGGTTCGGGGATATCGTAGGCTCGATCGCCGGCGACGATACTATTTTTCTTGCGGCAAAAACCCCCGAAAAAGCAGTTGGTATCGCGTCAAATTTAAAAGTCATTTCCGTTTACGAAAGAAGCTGAGGTGAAATTATAATATGCTATCCGATATATATATAGAAAATGTTGCCGTCATAGAAAAAGCCAATATAGAATTTGACGGAGCATTTAATATTCTGACCGGTGAAACGGGAGCCGGAAAATCAATTATTATCGATTCTATAAATGCCATCATGGGTCAGAGAATTTCAAAAGATCTCATTCGTTCCGGAGCGCAGTCCGCTTTTATCAGCGCAACTTTTTCGGACGTTTCTCCGACAGCCTGCCGTATTCTCGAAGAAAGCGGCTGTGAAGCGGAGGACGGTCAGTTTATCCTCCAAAGACAAATATCTCTTTCGGGAAAAAACTCCTGCAAGATCAACGGACGTCCCGCGCCCATCTCGGTTTTAAAAAGAGTCAGTCCGTATCTTATCAACATTTACGGTCAGCACGAGGGCTACGACTTCATGACGGCGGACAGTCATATAAAATATATTGACGCTCTCGGAGAATATAATGATCTGCTCGCGGATTACAAATCTAAATTTGAGCGCTTTGCCGGGTTGAGAAAAAAGCTTTTTGCGCTGAGAGACAATATCCAGGACAGGGAGAGAAAAATAGACCTTCTGAAATATCAGATCAACGAGATCGAATCGGCAGAACTTCAGCCGGGTGAATTTGAAGAACTTGAAGCCCGAAGAACTCTTCTCAACAACAGCGAAAAGATAAAAACAGCGATATCCTTTGCCTATGCGCTGCTTGCCGGTGAAGAAGAGGAAGGCGCGGTTTCCATTCTTGACAGCGTCTGTGACACGCTGTCGGATATTTCGGGGATATATCCCGAGGTATCCGATGTTTCTTCACGGCTTCAATCTGCGTATGAAGAGATAAACGACTGCCATTATGAAATACGCGGTCTTCTGGACGAAGTGGAGATAGATCCGCGCGAGATCGACGAGATCGAGGAACGATACGACCTCATTAAAGATCTTTCCCGAAAATACGGAAGTACGATAGATGAGATCATCGAGTTTTGTGAAAAATCAAAGGAAGAACTTGAAGATCTGATACAATTTGACGTAAACAAAGAAAAGCTTGAGCTTGAATACCGGAAAGCAAGATCGGAGCTTGTCGCCGCCGCCGCAAGTCTCACCGAAGCGAGAACCGCGGCGGCAAAAGATTTTTCGAAAGCCGTTATGGAAGAAATGAGATATCTTGATATGCCGAATGTTGTTATGGTTCCGGATATTACGAAATGTGAGTACTCGGAAAGCGGCTGTGACAGACTGGAACTTCTCATTTCCGCAAACCCCGGAGAAGAACCGAAGCCGCTCTCGAAGATAGCGTCCGGAGGCGAGCTTTCGAGAATTATGCTTGCGATAAAAACGATAATCGCCGAAAAAGACGAGATCGCAACTCTCATTTTTGACGAAATAGATACAGGTATAAGCGGTTCGGCAGCGTCTAAAGTCGGTCGGAAGCTTCAGCAGCTTTCAAAAACCCATCAGGTTCTCTGTATAACTCATCAGGCTCAGATCGCTGCTCTTGCGGACGTTCATCTTTTCATCAGCAAGACCGTCTCCGAAGGACGAACCTTCACGAAGATCCGTGAACTTGATTTTGAAGAGAGAAAACACGAGCTTTCAAGGATAATAGACGGAAGCGATCCGTCGGAGCTTTCCCTGCAGCATGCAGAGGAAATGCTTAATTCAAAGTAGTTTTACCTTTTAGGTGATTGTAAAATAGCGGCGGAAAAAAGTAAACGATTTTTCAAGCCGCGTAACAGAGGATTTTTATTTTACAATCAATTACAGTTTTACCGTTATAAAGGAGTATGATAAAATGAAAATTCCGTTTTCACCGCCCGACATCGGTCAGGCTGAAATTGACGCAGTAGTCGAAACATTGAAGTCTTCATGGATCACAACAGGTCCGAAAACCGAAGAGCTTTCGAAGAGAGTCGCCGAGGCTTGTCATGTGCCGTATGCGGTCTGCATGAATTCCGCAACAGCATGTCACGAAATGGCTATGAGAATGCTGGGGATAGGCGATGGCGACGAGGTTATCGTCCCTGCATATACATACACCGCCTCAGCCAGTGTTATCGAGCATGTCGGAGCGACTCCCGTTATCGTTGATGTTGAGCCGGGAACGTTTCATATTTCGTATGAAGCTGCGGAAAAAGCGATAACGTCCCGAACGAAAGCTATAGTTGCGGTTGACCTGGGCGGTGTTCTCTGCGATTATGACAGGCTTCTTGAAATCGCAGAAAGGAACAGGGGAATTTTCACCCCTTCAAACGAAATTCAAAAAGCTGTCGGAAGAATTGCGATAATCGCGGACGGAGCGCATTCTTTCCTTGCGGAAAGGAAAGACGGAAAACGCTCCGGAGAACTTGCGGATTTTACAAGCTTCTCGTTTCATGCCGTCAAAAATTTTACGACTGCCGAGGGCGGCGCGCTTGCATGGAAGCCCATAGAAGGGATAGACGGAAAGCTTCTGAAAAAGAAGTTTGCGCTTCTTGCGTGTCACGGTCAGGACAGAGCTTTTAAACCGGAGGGCGAGAAGCCTTTCTGGGAGTATGACATAGTTTTCACTGGTTATAAGCACAATATGACGGATATTCTCGCGTCGATCGGTCTTGTTCAGATCGACAGAGCGGAGGAGATCCTTTCAAAAAGACGCAGTATTGCTTTGCGTTACAACGAAGCCCTGAAAGACCTTGATGGAGTTGAAATCCTCGATCATTTTGAAACTATCGGGTCGAGTCTCCATCTCTATATGGTCAGATTCCCCGGGAAGAGCGAAGAGTTCAGAAACGAATTCATGAACAGAATGCTTGAAAAGGGTGTTGCAACAAACGTTCACTACAAGCCGCTCCCTCTTCACACGGCGTATAAGAATCTTGGGTTTGATATCGCGGATTATCCGAATTCGTATGATATGTATAAAACCGAGGTCACGCTCCCGATGTTTACTCTTCTTAAAGATGAAGAGATTGAATATGTAATAGAAAAATTTATGGAAACCTATCACGAAATGATTTGATTTTCCGGAAAGATAAGGTTTTGGAGGAAGAATAGTATATGGGTTATGAAATTATTGCGCTTGACATTGACGGAACTCTGACGAATTCCAAAAAAGAGATCACGCCTCGAACGAAAAAAGCTTTGACGGATGCTCAGAAGCTCGGAAAAAAGGTTGTTCTTGCTTCCGGTCGTCACAACTGCGGAATGAAAGATATCGCCGATCAGCTTGAGCTTGAAAAATACGGCGGTTATATCATGGCGTTCAACGGAGGAAAAATTATCAATTCAAAAACCAATGAGATCGTTTCGTCGGTTTCATTCCCGAGAAAATACATAAAGCCTGTTTACGACGTTCTTGAAGACAGTAATATCACGGTTATCACCTATGAAAACGATACGATCGTGATGAATGAAAAGGTGAATGATTACACCTATGTAGAAGCGAAGATCCTTGGAATGGAAACAAGAACAGTTGACAATTTTGTCGATTATGTAACTTTTGATGTGAATAAACTGCTTCTCGCGGGAGATCCCGAGGAGATCGACAAATACGAGAAAATACTTGTTGAAAAGTACAAGGGTTATTTCGATGTTTTCAAAAGCTGTCCGTTTTTCCTTGAAGTAATGCCGTTCGGAGTGAACAAGGGGGCGAGTCTGTCAACTATGCTTCCCAAACTCGGTTATAAACGCGAGCAGCTGATCGCCTGCGGAGACAGCTATAACGATATGACCATGATAGGCTATGCAGGACTGGGAGTCTGCATGGCAAACGGCGAAAAGGATGTGAAAAAGATAGCCGATCTTGTTGCGGATTCGAATGACGACGACGGAGTCGCAAAGATCGTGGAGGAATATCTTTTGAATGAATGAGCTTCCGTGCAGTGAAAAGGATGGTGGATGATTTTGAAAAAAATCGGAAGAATAGGCGTGTTGGCGCTTGCTTTGATATTGGTGATTTTTTCGTTTCCGACGGTATGTGCAGGAGCGGCAGGGGATACCGTGAGCTATGAGATCGAGGAGCTTTCGATGACGATGGATATTCCGCAAAGCATCGGTATCATAACATCATCGGTCAAACAGAACGATCCCATCTTCAAGGGAAACGGACTTGACTACATCGAAACGATGTCAAAGCTCCGCGAAAATAACGATTACCTTTACGGAAAGGATTTTACGCTTGATTTTGAGTTTGAGGTCATGGCTGACGAAAATCAAAACGGAGTATCAAACCTCAAAAAGCTTTCCGAAAAGAAGCTTGAAGCGTTGAAAGACGATATTTTACAGCAGGAAAATGTTTTTTCGGCGGCTGTCTATCAATCGGAAAATTTCATTTTTATTGAGATAATGAGAAACACAACGGACGCCGACGGACGAAAATTTTCCAAAGAATATTACACCGTATATAATGAGATGGATATAATTCTGAGGATAACTTCCGTAAACGATAATTTGTCCGATACGGAGCTTAATATTATCCGTGAGATCACCGACAGCGTTAAATTTCCGTCCGATCGAAAATTTACGATAAAGGGTAAGCTGACTTCGGCGACTGTTGTTCCTTTTACATTGATATGCGTGTGTTTTGTGATTTTGGCGTACAATAAGATAAAATCGCTCCAAAAAGAAAAAATGCGCGCCGAAAGACGGAAAAACAGAGAAGAAAACAGGAAGAAAGAGGAGTCTTCGATGAAAGACGCCGACAATTCTCCTTCCGCTGAAAGCTCCGAAAGAAAACAAGATGATTCGAAAGAATCCGATTCCTCAAAAGCCGTTTCTCCCCATGTCAGCGATAATGCAGAGAAACCAAACTCATCGGAAGCATCGACAGCTGCTTCCGACAATAATAATTCCGTTGAAACCGCAGCAGATAATGAATCTTCGATAGAACAGGAATCAAAGGACATTCCCGAACCGGTAAATATTATCCCCGATGAATCCGAAGCCTCGGAATCCGCGGAAAAAGAAACGACGGCTTCGGATATTGTACCGATCGAAACGGAGAAGTCGGAAAGCGTAGAAGCCGGCGAAATCCACGTTGAAAACGTGAAATCTTCGGAAAAACAAGCCGTTTCGGAAATTACTGTTGATAATCTTTCCGAAAATGCAGAGAACATAGGCGTTTCGAAACCGGTCGTCTCAGAGAGTGAGAACGAAGAAAAGACCCCTGACGCCGAATCGGATGATCCGAATGATACCGAAAAACATCAGTCTTCAAAAGACTCGGAAGAACATTCGGATTACGAAAATGTTGATCTTGAAGCTGCGATAGCCAATTTTGAAAGTTCTTCCGAGAACAGAAAAAATCGAAGAGAAAATCCAAAGACCAAATCCAAAAAGAAATTTTGTAACTATTCAGCCCCCACACACCAAATCTGATTGGACTTACCTGATAAAGCCATCTCAATCGCATGATAGGAATCAAATCCGTTTTTGTGTGCGGTGCCGATAAAGGACATTAAGCCCATATATTCCTCTGCACCTGTTTCGTTTCTGAAACAACCGCAGACCTTGGTCTTTGTTTTGATGTTTCTGATATCGCGTTCGGCTTGATTGTTATCGAACGGAACACCAAGCTTTTCTAAAAACAGGCAGACTGCTCCCTTGTGTTTTTGAAGTCTGTCGATGAGTGCGAGTATTTTACCTCGTTTTACTCTGCCGCGCTTTTTCTTTGGTTGAACAGGTTCGGGATTCTCCGCGTAAGCGTCTTTTATGATACTGTCGTATTCACGCTTGTATTTTTGAATCGTGAACACGCTGAGAATCTCCTTCCCTGCGCTGATCGCCTTATCTTTTGCTTTTTTCATCCGTAAAAGCAGCTTCTTGAATTTATCTGCCCAAGTTTGCTCCGGATCATTCTCTATTATCCCGTTCAGCTCTTTCAAAAGATGAGCGCAGCAAACGGAATGCGTCACATTGTCAAACTTCCAATAGGACGCCCAGCAATCGTGGACGATAATTCCTCGATAATCAGGAAGAATCCCCACAGATTTTATGCCTTCATAACCGCGCTTTTTACTGACGGTCATATAGGTATAGCTTCCGTTCGATACATTGTGGATCCAGTGCAGCTTTCCGTCTACATTTGTTCCCGTTTCGTCACAGTGAACCAACGGACTTTCCGAAAGCTTCTGACGGATCTTCTCAAGTGCCGGCTGTATCTTTTGTGCACAACGAGTGACCATGTTTTTTATCGTGCCTGTTGAGAGCGGTATATTGAATACACCGCCCAATATTTCATGGATTCTGTTTACACTGACAGCACCTACGGTATTAAAGGCAACTACAAGTGCCTGCAGGTTCTTACCGTATTGTACATTCGCTTTTACATCTTTTGGGAAATCTCCTGTTTTTGGTTTACCGCAAAGAGGGCATACTTCGACACAGAGTTTTTCGTGAGCGGTAATATTGACCTCAACCACAGCGTCGATGACATTACGCGTTTCCCTAACGCAAGCCTTTGCCGCGCACTTGTCCCGATACGGGCAAGCGGTACAGTCGGCGTGCATATGCTGCTTGACTTCATCAGACTTGGAAAGAACAGCGAGATGGGTTCCTTGATGTCCTTTCTGTCCGCCGCGTTTCTTACCGCTTTTCTCGCGCAGACTCTTAGTAGCTTTCTTAAAGCCGTCAGTTGACGGTGGCTTGGAGCTGTTGCCTGAGTTTTTGTTGAGCTGCTCACGCAGTTCTTTAATTGTTGCGTTGAGTTCAGATATGGTTTGATTAAGTCCTTCGATCTGCTCTGACTGCATTTGATTTTGCTTTATCAAAAACTCGATAAACTCTTGCGTAACCGGCATTTGCTCCACCGCCTTTCGTTAATGATATTATACCATAATTAACGAGATTTGGCTATATCGCTTAGTTTTTGCGGTTGTGCATTTTGCTGAACACGGTTTTCAAGATGTGTTTTTAGAGCCTCAGGAGAGCATGGCGCTTGTCAAATTCCTGCTTTTTTCATTTGCAAGCCTGCTATTCGATATTTTAAAATTTCTTTTGTGCATATATACAAATTTTTTGTCGTACTGAATAGTTACGTGAATAATAATGTATATTTCAAAAAACTCTGTAAAAACTTTTGAAATATAAGCTACTAAAAATTTTCGGTGATGAATATGCCTAAAAAGGTTGAAAAAAGAATAAAAAAGGAAGATAAAACAGAAGATTATATATTTGAAAACTTGAATTCCACTTTTGAAGATAGATTGATTGGTAGATTTGA